>DATEIG010000444.1:0-10577 GCA_035279185.1 Mycobacterium sp. | reverse complement strand
AGCTTGCCGCGGTCCTCGAGCGGCACCCCGAGCAGTTCGGCGATCGCCTGCAGTGGCAGCTCGGCGGCGACCTGCCGCACGAAGTCGCCGGACCCCTCCGACGCGGCCTCGGCGGCGATGCGCTGGGCCCGCTCGTCGAGCTCGGCGCGCAACCGGTCGATCGCCCGAGGGGTGAACCCGCGGGAGATGATCTTGCGCAGCCGCGTGTGCTCGGGGTCGTCCATCATGATCATCGACAGGGCGCCGGCCTCGATCTGGCCGCCGCCGCCCGTCACCTTGTATCGGGGCACGATCGACTTCTTCGCCGACGAGTACACGTCGCTGCGCAGCGACACCTCGCGGACGTCGCGGTGCTTGCTGACCACCCAGTAGCCGCCGTCGCCGAACCCGCCCACATCGGGCGGCTGCTCGTTCCACCAGATCGGCTGGGCCCGTCTGACCTCGGCGAACTCCTCCATCGGCAGCCGCGTCGCGTAGATGTCCGGGTCGGTGAAGTCGAAGCCGGGCGGCAGATTGGGAGCGGCCATTCGACAGACCTCCTCAGGCTCGCTTTCGCCGATGGTAGCCAGCGATCGTGCATTACGGTGCAATTCATGGACGACGGCGTGCGGAAGTTCATGCAGGACACCGACGATGCATTTCCCGCCGTCGAGACGATGACCGCGCAGGAGGCGCGCGCGTTCCTGATCGGGCGCCGGCTGGCCGTCACCAACCTGGGCGACGTGGCCGCAGCCGACGACAGCATGATCCCGGGCCCCGGCGGTGACCTGCGGGTGCGCGTCTACCGTCCGCACGGCGTCGCCGATTCGCGGCCCGCGGTGGTGTTCGCCCACGGCGGCGGCTTCGTCCTCTGCGACCTCGACTCCCACGACGGGTTCTGTCGGGCGATGGCGCGCCACACCGGGTCCGTCGTCGTCTCGGTGGACTACCGCCTGGCGCCAGAGCATCGCGCACCGGCCGCTGTCGAAGACGTGTTCGCCGCGTTCCGCTGGGTGGCCGACCATTCAGACGACCTCGGTGTCGACCCGTCGCGGATCGTCGTCGCCGGCGACAGCGCCGGTGGCAACCTGGCCGCGGTCACCGCGCTGATGTGTCGCGAGCAAGGCCCGCCGACGCCCGCCGGGCAGGTGCTGATCTACCCGGCGATCGAGCCGTTCTTCGACACCGAGAGCTACCGCAAGTACTCGCGCGGATACGTCAACACCCGCGACGCGATGCAGTACTACTGGCGCGAGTACCTCAACGACACGATGCCGTCCCCGGAGTACCTGGTGGCGCCCGCCCGCGCCGAATCGCACGAGGGCCTGCCGCCCGCGGTCGTCGTCACGGCCGGCTTCGACGTGCTGCAGACCGAGGGCGGGGCGTATGCGCGACGGCTGCGTGCGGCGAACGTGCCTGTGACGCACCGCGATTACCCCGGACTGTTTCACGGCTTCGTGACGATGATGCAGTTCGGGGCGGGCGGATCCGCGCGTGAGCTCCTGTGGTCGGACATGCGACGGCTGACGGCCGCCGAAAGGGTCGCGGCATGACCGACGCGATCGTCATCGGTGCGGGGTTCGCCGGGCTGTATGCCGTGCACCGGTGCGTGTCGGCGGGGTTGACGGTGCTGGGCGTCGAGGCTGCGCCCAGCGTCGGCGGTACCTGGTACTGGAACCGCTACCCGGGCGCCCGCTGCGACGTCGAAAGCGTCGACTACTCCTACTCGTTCGACGAGGACCTGCAGAGCGACTGGACGTGGACCGAGCGCTTCGCGGCGCAGCCGGAGATCCTCGCCTACCTCGACCACGTCGCCGACCGGTTCGATCTGCGCAGGCACTACCGGTTCGGCACCGAGGTCACCGGCGCGCAGTTCGACGACGGCGAGTGGGTCGTGCACACGTCGACCGGCGAGACCCATCGCGCGCGCTTCCTGTTGTGCGCCACCGGTTGCCTGTCGGCGGTGAATCGTCCCGAGATCCCCGGCCTCGACGAGTTCGCAGGCGAGCTCTACTACACCGCATCGTGGCCACGCGAGGATCCGCCGTTGCGCGGCAAGAGGATTGGCCTCATCGGCACCGGGTCGTCCGGCATTCAGGCAACGCCGATCCTCGCTGAGGCGGCCGAATCGCTGGTGGTGTTCCAGCGCTCGCCCAACTACACGATCCCGATGCCCAATTATCCCTGGACGGACGAGGACCTGCAGCGCATCCGGCGCGAGTACCCCGAGCGCAGGAAGCGGTCGGCGTATGCCGGCGCGGGGACACCGCACGGGACGTATCACAAGAGCGCGCTCGACGCGTCGCCCGAGGAGCGCCTCGAGGCGATGTGGGCGCGTTGGCGTGACGGCGGCGTGCTGTTCTCCAAGACGTTCCCCGACCAGGGCTCGGTGTTGGCGGCCAACGACATCGCGCGTCAGTTCGCCGAGGACCGCATCCGCGAGATCGTCGACGACCCGGCCGTCGCCGAGGATCTGATTCCCACCGACCATCCGATCGGCGCCAAACGCATCTGCACCGACGCCGGCTACTACGCCACGTTCAACCGGGACAATGTGACGCTGGTGAACCTGCGGCGCGAGCCGATCGAGAGCGTCACGGCGGCGGGAGTCCGCACCGCCGACGCGACGTATGCGTGCGACGTCCTCGTGTTCGCAACGGGTTTCGATGCGCTGACGGGTGCGATGACGCGCATCGACCCGGTCGGTCCCGACGGTGATCGGCTGTCGGACCTGTGGGCCGACGGGCCGGTCACGTTTCTCGGGGTGATGACGCCGCGGCTGCCGAACCTGTTCAACTTCAGCGGTCCCGGCAGCCCGTCGGTGCTGGCGAACATGGTGCTGCACGCCGAGGTGCAGGTGGACTGGGCGGTGGACCTCATTGTCGAAGCCGGACGGCAGGGCATCACCGAGGTCGAGCCGCGCCGCGACGCCGCCCAGGCATGGACCGCCCACGTCGCCGAGGTGGCCGAGCGGACGCTGTTTCCGAAGGCGCGGTCGTCGTGGTACCTGGGCAGCAACATCGACGGCAAGAAGCGCGTGTTCATGCCGTACATCGGCGGGTTCGGCAACTACCGCACATCGCTGGACGACGTTGCGGCGCAAGGCTATCCAGGGCTGGTTCTGACATCGCGGTGATTGTGACAACCCCACAGGGAGCGGCGCGGGCAACAGGTGCTCGTCGGCCGCTACGAGGGGTGTACGGTTGAGGTAGGTCTCGTCGCGCGGTGTCGGCAGTAAACCCGTCATGAATGGTCGCGAAGCTCAATGTCCGCGCCAGGTCCAGCCTGCGTCCGAGTCCGCCCCTACTTCAAAGGAACCATGCATGGATTCATCTGATCTGTTCTCTCACCCCATCCAGCACGCGCCGGCACCGGAAACCGACAGGTCCTCAGAGCCGGTGGCCTCGCCCGTCTTCTCGGACTTGGATTCAGCGTCAGACCAGCCGCGAAAAGCGTGAACGATTGACGGGACCCCCGTGGGGTACCGCCGCTCGATGATGGGTACTTCGCCCAGACGATGAGTTTCAAGGGTGCCGTCAACCGGGCTACCGGCAACGCCGCGCTGCAGCGGATCGCCCGCGCCGGCTATCTGGTGAGCGGCACATTGCACCTCCTGATCGCGGTGACGATCGTGCGGATCGCGCTGGGATCCGGTGGCGAGGCGGACCAGACCGGTGCGCTGGCGACACTTGCGAGCAGACCGCTGGGCACACCGACGCTGTATGTGGTGACCGCGGGGTTGGTCGCCCTGGCGCTGTGGCGGCTGGCGGAAAGCATTCTCGGCCTCCACCCCGCCGAGCACAGGCACGCGCACAAGCGTGATTCGCCGATCGCCCACCGCATGAAGGCGTTCGGTCTGGCGCTGGTCTACGGTGCGGTGGCCGCGACCGCGACGCAATTCGCCGTCGGTGCCGAGACGCACGGCAGCAGGCAGACGGCCGGGCTGAGCGCGAGGCTGATGCAGTCGGGCGGTGGCAAGGCGCTTCTGATCGGCGTCGGGGTCGTCGTTGCGGTGATCGGCGGCTACTACGTGCGCAAGGGTGCATCGAAAGCGTTCCTCGACGATCTCAACACTCGAGGCGGGCGTCTGATCACCGTCCTGGGGGTGTGCGGCCACGTCGGAGAGGGCGCGGTGCTGTCCGCGGCGGGCATCTCCGTCATCGTGGCCGCCGTCCTCGGCGAACCCGCCAAGGCCACAGGGCTGGACGGCGCGGTCAAGGCGCTCGGCTCGACCCGATTCGGCGGTGTCCTATTGTTGGTCGCCGCAATCGGTTTCGCGGCGTACGGCATCTACAGCCTGGCGTTGACGCGGTACTCGCGGATGTGACTCAGTCCTGCACCGCTTTGGCCAGCGCGACATACTTCGTGACGTTGTCGGGGTCGGCGACCGCGGCGCGAACGACGCGGACGACGGCATACGCGCGGGCACGGTCCTCGTCGAGGCCCGCCGAGTCGACCAATGCGTAGAACCGGCGCTGCACGCCGAAGCGGACGTTGTCGGCGATCTCGTCCCACCGGTGCCACAGCATCGGCGCGATCTCGTAGTGCGGGTCGCCGTTGAGCGGCTTCGGCGATATCGCGAGCCACGGTTCGCGATCGGCGGCCAGCACATTGCCGTAGTGCAGGTCGCCGTGCAGCACCACGTCGAACGGACCGGACGCCAGCGATCGGCACAGCGCGGCCGCCTGCTCGACGAGCCGGTGCGGAACGGCCGCACTGCGCGGCAACGCGGCGAACTCGTCGGCCCACTGCTCGAGGAGGGACCGCAGCGAGGGCAGTTGAGGCATCGCGGAGACGTGCAGCCGCGCGTACAGCGAGGCGACGGCCTCGCAGGCGTCGACGTCGAACAGGCCGTCGAGCGACTCGGTCTGCACGCGCTCCAGCAGTACCGCCCGTCGGTGCGGATCGGCCCGCAGCAGACGCACCGCGCCGTCGCCGTTCCACCGCCGCAGCACCAAATGCTCGTGCTCCGAACCGCCGAGCTTCAGAATCGCGGAAACGCCGTCGTCCGTTCGGACGGGCTGCACGGCGGACCGACGACTGCGAACCACGTCACCATCGGCTCGCAGATTCCACTCGTCAACGAGTTCGCCGAGGTCGCTCACCGCACCACGATAGTGGGAACACGCTGCGGCGTTGCGGTCGCAACGTCCCCGCGCTCGTTGAACTGTCAGGTGGCTTGACGCATCCTGTGCGTTCGCTGGACAGGAATAAATTCATGTAAGCCTGAGGTTGGGCCACGGGTGCGTGCGCCCCTTTCGTTCGAGCAACCGCCCCACCGTCTCGTGGCGACACCGGACGGACTCCAACCCCGACTTCAGGCAGGGCCGATGCGACAGGGACCGCTCGCCGGACGGTATCCGGCAGTGGCCGCCATGGTCACGCTCGCGCTGATCCCGTATCTCGCGCTGTCGGCGGCGATCGACCCGTTGGTGCCGATCATCTCCGCCGACCTCCACATGACCACGCAGGCGATGACGCTGAGTTCGGGGTTGGGCAACGCGGCGTATGCCGTCGGCACGGTGCTGGCCGTCCAATTCGCCCAGCACCTGCCGCAACGCAGAATGCTCCTGCTGTACGCGGTCGTCCTGGTCGTGGGTTCCGTCCTCGCGGCCGCCGCGCAGAACGCAGGCATGTTCGTCGGCGGGCACGTGCTGCAGGGCCTCGCGACGAGCATGTTGTTGATCGCGGCCGCGCCGCCGCTGACGATCGGCTTCCCGCGCGACAAACTCCGCAACACCGCGGTGATCATGAACATGTGCGTCTTCGGCGCGGTCGCACTCGGCCCCTTCATCGGGGGCGCGCAGGCCGAAGCGCATGCGTGGCGTCCGCTGTTCTGGATCGTCGCGGGCGTTGCGTTGCTGGCATTGATCATGGCGGCGTTGACGTTCGAGGATGCGCCACCCGCCGACCTCGACGCGCCGCGCGACCTGAAGGCGATCGGGCTCGCCGCGGTCGGATGCACGGCGGCGTTCGTCGGTGCCGCTCAGCTGACGACCCACAGCCTGACCGACATCGCCGCGATCGCCCCGATGGTCGGTGGGCTGGCGCTGATCGTCGTGTTGATCGCCTACCAGTTCAAGGCCTCCCGTCCCCTTCTGACGGTCCGCTCGGTGTTGACTTCTGCGATCCCCGTCGCCGGTGTGGGTGTCGCGCTCTTCGCGGCCGCGGCATCGGTGGCGGCGACGGTGTTGACCGCCAACGTGTTACTGCAGAGCTTCAGCCCCGTGCAGGTCGGGCTGCTCTATCTGCCCGAACTCGGGGGCGCCGTCGTGATGGCCGTCGTGTTCGGCTTCGTCATCACACGCCGGGCGATGCACTATCTTCCGCTGATCGGCATGGCGCTGCTGGCGGCGGGCATCGTCGTGTTCCGCTTCGCGCTGCCCGCGAACATCCCACTGGCACTTGTGGCTTCGGCGCTGACCGGGCTCGCGCTGGGCGCGACCGTCGCGCCCGCGCTGTTCGTGGCGGGCTTCTCGCTCCAGTCGGCCAGCCTGCAGCGGGTGTTCGCGATCATCGAACTCCTGCGCGCGGTGGCGGCGTTCATGGTGGCGCCGATTCTCGCGCACATCGCGGACGCACTGCCCGGCGACCTCGCCGAGGGCACGGGCACCACGCTGTGGATCGGTTTCGGCCTCGCGGTCGGCGGGGCGATCTTCGGTGTCGTCGTCTACCTGCTCAGCGGGGCGCGGCCGCAGAAGCCCGACCTCGACGAGTTCCTCGACGGCGATTCACCGGCCTGGTACTCGCCGCCGCTGTTGGCGCGGGTGCGGGGGCTGGCGCGGCGCGACGTGGTCGACGAGCGCGTGCCGGCGCCGACGCCGACGCCGGTGCCCGAGTCGACGGGTGTGGGCCCGGTCGTGCTCGCCTACGACGGGTCCGATCTCGCGGCGTGCGCGATCGAGCAGGCCGCAAGCCAACTCGAGCCGCACCGGGGCGCACTGGTGGTGTGCGTGTGGCAGCCCGCCGACGTCGGCTTCACGCCCGTCGACAGCGCGCACTTCGATGCCGACAAAGCAAGCGAAGTCCGGCAGGCGGCCGAATGCACTGCCGCGCATGGCGCATCGCTTGCCGAACGAGCGGGTCTGCGGGCGAACAGCATCGCCGTGGAGGCCGCGCCGACCTGGAAGGGCATCGTCGAAGCCGCCCACGAGCACGACGCGAGCATGATCGTATTGGGCCCGCATCGGCGCAGCGGTCTGCTCGGGGCCCTGCAGGGCAGCGTGGCGGCCGCCGTGGTCGCGCATTCGTCTGTCCCGGTGATGCTGATCCCCGAAAAGCCCTGCCGCTGAACTAAGTCAGCAGCGCATCACACATCACCGGCACGTCGCGCACGCGCACGCCGGTCGCGTGATAGACGGCGTTGACCACCGCGGCTGCCGATCCGACGATGCCGATCTCGCCTGCCCCGCGCGAGCCCATCGGGTTGGCGTGCTCGTCGACACTGTCCAGCCACACCGCGTCGATGTCGGGCACGTCGGCATGCGAGCTGAAGTGGTAGGTCGCCAGATCCTGGGTGACGATGTGGCCGAAGCGGTGATCGCGAAAACCCTCCTCGTGCAACGCCATCGACAGCCCCATCGTCATGCCGCCGATCAGCTGCGAGCGCAGCGTCGTCGGGTTGATCGCCCGGCCGATGGAGAAGACGCCGAGCATCCGCGACACGCGGATCTCGCCGGTGTAGCGGCTGACGCGCGCCTCGACGAAATGCGCACCGAACGAATACATGCCGAACTTGTCCGCGTCGTCGTTCTCCGGTGCGTCGGCGGCCGTGGTGGCGCCGACCGCCGGTGTGTCGCCGTGGTCGTGGCGGAACTGCCGCGCCGCCGCGACGATCGCCCTGCCCCACGAGCTGATGCCCGACGAACCGCCCTCCACCGACGCGACCGGCAGGTCCGTGTCGCCGATCTGCAGCTCGACCGCGGCGAGCTCGCAGCCGAGCGCGTCCGCCGCGATCTGAGACAGCGCCGTCCACGTACCCGTGCCGATGTCGACCGCGCCGATCGAGACCGTGTAGCGCCCCTCGGCCGCGTAGGTGACGCGCGCGGAGTTGCCGGGCTGGATCATCGCCGGATACACCGCCGACGCGACGCCTGTGCCGATCAACCACTCGCCTTCGGTGCGACTTCGTGGCGCAGGGTCACGCGAAGCCCAGCCGAAGCGCTCGGCACCGGTCTGCAGGCACTCGACGAGACGCCGGTCCGACCACGGGTTGCCGGTCTCGGGGTCGACGTCGGGATCGTTGCGGATGCGGAGCTCGATCGGGTCGATCCCGCAGGCGACCGCAAGCTCGTCCATCGCGACCTCGAGGCCGTACATGCCGGGACACTCGCCGGGCGCACGCATCCAGAACGGCACCGGCACATCGAGTTTCGCCAGCTGATGTGACGTCGCGCGGTTGGCGCCGGCGTACATCATGCGCGTCGGCACCGCGGTCTGCTCCGCGTACTCCTTCACCGCCGAGGTCTGTTCGACGACGTCGTGGCTGGTCGCGATCAGCGTGCCGTCGCGCTGCGCGCCGAGGCGGATGTGCTGGATGGTCGGCGGGCGGTACCCGACGAACGAGAACATCTGCTGACGGGTGACGGCCAGCTTGACCGGTCGCCCAGCCGTCCGCTGCGCCGCCATCGCGACGAGCGTGTTGTGCGAGTGCGGCGCGCCCTTGGAGCCGAACCCGCCACCGACGTGCTTGGCCACCACACGCACCTGGTCCTTGTCCAGCCCGAACAGCGTCGCCATCTGCTGGCGGACGACGTGCACCCCCTGCGTGGAGTCGTACATCGTGAGATGGGTCGCACCGGCGCGGTCCTCCCAAACGGCAATGCACGCATGGGGTTCCATCGGGTTGTTGAACTCGTGCGGCGTGGAGTAGGTCTGGTCGACGACGACCGGCGCGTTGCGCAGCGCCGCCTCGACGTCGCCCTCGCTGGTGCTCGTCGGGTGGCCGGCGTTGACCTGCTCGGGCGCGTACAGACCGGGATGGTCGGCCCGCAGCTCGGTGTCGTGTGTCGCGTCGTCGTAGTGCACGGTGACGAGACCCGCTGCATGCCGGGCGATTTCGGCGCTTTCGGCGATGACGCCGCCGATGAGCTGCCCGCGGTAGTGCACCTCGTCGTCCTGAAGGACGGTGACATCCCCGTCGGACGTGTCGTCGAGCCGCGGCGCGTCGAACACGGTGAGGACGTCGACCACGCCGTCGACCGCATGGGCTTCGGTGGTGTACATCGCGGTGACGCGCCCGCGCGCGACGGTGGCCTGCACCGGATGCAGATAGAGCGGACGGTCGACGTGATGCTCGAACGCGTACGGCGCGGTGCCGGTGACCTTGGCGGGTCCGTCGAGTCGGGTGACCGCGGTGCCGATGACGCGCGGTTCGATGGCGGTCACCGCGAGTGTCCGTCC
Organism: Mycobacterium sp.; assembly: GCA_035279185.1. Classification (GTDB taxonomy): domain Bacteria; phylum Actinomycetota; class Actinomycetes; order Mycobacteriales; family Mycobacteriaceae; genus Mycobacterium. The sequence goes on along the minus strand of DATEIG010000444.1, from coordinate 1,196 downwards.
GTCAGCGCCGCCAGTGTGGCGACGATCGTCCGCCGGGTGAGATCCACCTTGAACTCGTTGCCCGGCAACGGTTCTGCGTGCTCCAATTCGGCGTCGGCGGCCGCGCGGAACGTCTCCTCGATGGCTGGCGAGCCGACGAGCCTCTTCTCGACCCGTCGTGCTCGCCAGGGTTTGTGCGCCACGCCGCCGAGCGCGACGCGCGCCGACGCGACGGTGCCGTCGTCGACGACGAGTTCGGCGGCCACCGACGTCAGTGCGAAGGCGTAGGACGCGCGGTCGCGGACCTTGCGGTACGTGGACCGGGCGCCGGCGGGCGGTGGCGGGATCTCGACGCCGGTGATCAGCGCGCCCGGCGGCAGCACCGTGTCGTGCTCGGGCCGGTCCTCGGGCAGCCGGTGGAACTCGGTGAGCGGGATGCGGTGTACGCCGTCGGCGTCGACGCAGACGACCGAGGCGTCCAGCGCGGCCATCGCGACGGCCATGTCGGACGGATGCACGGCCACGCACTGCTCGGAGGCGCCGAGGATCGCGTGGTAGCGGACGTAGCCGCCGATCGCCGAGCAGCCGCTGCCGGGTTCGCGCTTGTTGCACGGTGTGGTGACGTCCTGGAAGTACACGCAGCGGGTGCGCTGCAGCAGGTTGCCCGCCGTCGTCGCGAGGTTCCGCAGCTGACCTGACGCAGCGGACAGCAGCGCGCGGGCGAGGACGGGATACCGGCTGCGGATCAGCGGGTGGGCGGCGAGGTCGCTGTTGCGGACGTCGGCGCCGACGCGCACGCCACCGTCGGCCATAGCCTCCACCTCGGTGAGCGGCAGGTGGCCGACGTCGACGAGAAGCGCGGGGGAGACGATCCCCAACTTCATGTGGTCGACGAGGTTCGTGCCGCCCGCGAGGAAGACCGCGTCGGGGCGGTCCGCGACCGCGGTCAGCGCGTCCTCGACGCTGGTCGCACGGTGGTAGTCGAAGGGGATCACTGTGCTGCTTCGCGAATGGCGGCGACGATGTTCGGGTAGGCCGCGCAGCGGCAGAGGTTGCCGCTCATGCGCTCGCGGATTTCCGCGTCGGACAGCTCGGGCAACTGCTCCAGGTCGTCGGTGACGTGGCTCGGCGCGCCGGACTTCACCTCGTCGAGCATCCCGACCGCCGAGCAGATCTGGCCCGGCGTGCAATACCCGCACTGGAAGCCGTCGTGCTCC
>DATEIG010000443.1:0-11911 GCA_035279185.1 Mycobacterium sp. | reverse complement strand
GACGATCCATCACACCGAGGTCGTGCTCGGAGACAACGCGAACGCCCCAGCGCGGCTTCGGCAACATCAGCGGTACCACCAGGACTCGAAGGGGTGGATCGACATCGCCTACCACCTCAGCGTCGACCGCAACGGAAACATCTATCAGCTCAGGAATCCGGCCCTCGTCGGCGACACCGCCACCAGCTACGACCCCACGGGTCATTTCCTTGTCGTCTGCGAAGGCGACTTCAACAAGGAACAGGTGAGCGAGGCGCAGCTCAACGGGGCCGCGCTCGCATTCGCTTACGCCGCACAGAAATACGGGATCCCGGTCGACACTCTCGCCGGGCACAAGGACGAGAGCGGGGACACCAGTTGTCCCGGCACCAGCCTCTATGCCCGCATACCCGACCTCAAGGACCGCATCAGCGCGCTCTTGGCCAGCGGACCCGTCGACCTCCCGATCATCTGCGGCCCCGAGGCCGACGCGATCGTCGCAGACATCTCCTCCGGTGTTCGCTGAGCAGTCCCCCGCAAGCGGGAGGTGCCCCCAGCAAAAGTCCCCGACACGCCGAGCGTGCGGGGACTTTTACGTCTTCTCGCGGAGAAGGCTAGGAAACCTCGGAGACCGAACCGCCTGCGGCCTCGATCTTTTCCTTCGCGCTGCCGCTGAACTTGTGAGCGGTGACGTTGACCTTGACGGTCAGCTTGCCGTCGCCGAGCACCTTGACCAGAGACTTCTTCCGGACCGCGCCGGCAGCCACCAACTCGTCGACACCGACGTCGCCGCCCTTGGGGAACAGCTTGTTCAGGTCGCCGACGTTGACGACCTCGTAGGAGGTGCGGAACCGGTTACGGAAGCCCTTGAGCTTCGGCAGCCGCATGTGGATCGGCATCTGGCCACCCTCGAACGTCGCGGGGACGTTCTTGCGGGCCTTCGTACCCTTCGTACCGCGACCGGCGGTCTTGCCCTTGGAGCCCTCGCCGCGACCGACGCGGGTCTTGGCGGTCTTCGAGCCGGGCGCCGGCTTCAGGTCGTGCAGTTTGATCGTCATTGCTATACCTCTTCAACTTGAACGAGGTGGTGCACCGTCTTGATGAGGCCGCGGGTCTGCTCGTCGTCGGTGCGAACGACCGACTGACGGATCTTCCGCAGTCCGAGCGACCGCAGGCTTTCCTTCTGCCGCCACCGCGCACCGATGGTGCTGCGTACCTGGGTGATCTTCAGCTCTGCCATGGCTATGCCGACCCTTCACGTGCGGCGGCGCCTGCGCTTGCCGCTGCCGCGTCGGCCTCACGGCGTGCCCGCAGCATCCCTGCCGGCGCCACATCCTCGATGGGCAGCCCACGACGGGCGGCCACCTCTTCGGGGCGCTGCAGCAGCTTCAGCGCGGCGACGGTGGCATGCACCACGTTGATCGCGTTGTCACTGCCCAGCGACTTGGCCAGGATGTCGTGCACGCCGGCGCATTCCAGCACCGCACGCGCCGCGCCACCGGCGATCACACCCGTACCGGGGCTGGCCGGGCGCAGCATGACCACACCCGCGGCGGCCTCACCCTGCACCGGGTGCGTGATGGTGCCGCCGATCAGCGGAACGCGGAAGAAGCCCTTGCGTGCCTCCTCGACGCCCTTGGCGATCGCGGCCGGAACTTCCTTGGCCTTGCCGTAGCCGACACCGACCATGCCGTTGCCGTCGCCGACGATGACCAGCGCGGTGAAGCTGAAGCGCCGGCCACCCTTGACGACCTTCGACACGCGGTTGATCGACACGACGCGCTCGAGGTAGTTGCTCTTCTCGCCGCCGTCGCGGTCACGGCGACCGCCGCGATCGTCACGACGGCCACGGCCGCCGTCTCGACCGCCGCCACGGTTGTCGTTCGCGGGCCCGCTGCTAGCCTGCTCGGCCATCATGCAGTCCTTCCGTTGAAATTCACGTAAGTCTTCGTCATCAGAACTTCAGCCCACCTTCGCGCGCTGCATCGGCCAGGGCCGCCAGGCGTCCGCCGTAGGTGTAGCCACCACGGTCGAACACGACGGCCTCGATGCCCGCGGCCTTGGCGCGCTCGGCGATGAGCTGACCGACCCGCTTGCTGTGGGCCTTCTTGTCGCCGTCCACCCCGCGCACGTCGGCTTCGATCGACGACGCGGCAGCCAGCGTGGTGCCGTTGAGGTCGTTGACCAGCTGCACGTGGATGTGCCGAGCGGAACGGTTGACCACCAGACGCGGCCGGTCGGCCGTGCCCTCGATCTTCTTGCGCAGCCGGGCATGCCTCCGCAGCCGCGAGGTGCGACGGGTGGCCGCGACACTCTGCCCGACGACCTTCTTTGCGCCTGTTTCTTTCTGCGCCTGAGCCATTGCTACTTACCTGTCTTTCCGACCTTGCGGCGGATCTGCTCACCCTCGTAGCGGATGCCCTTGCCCTTGTAGGGGTCGCTCTTCCGCAGGCGACGGATGTTGGCCGCGATCTGGCCGACCTTTTGCTTGTCGATACCGGTGATCGAGAACTTCGTCGGCGTCTCCACCGCGAAGGTGACGCCCTCAGGAGCGGTGATCAGCACCGGGTGGCTGTAGCCGAGGGCGAACTCGAGGTTGCTGCCCTTGGCGACCACGCGGTAGCCGACGCCGAAGATCTCCATCTTGATGGTGTAACCGTCGGTGACCCCGGTGACGAGGTTGGCCACCAGGGTGCGCGACAGTCCGTGCAGCGAGCGGTTGCGACGCTCGTCGTCGGGACGGGTCACCACGATGGCGCCGTCGTCGTCGCGGGCCACCTTGATCGGCTCGGCGACCGCCAGGTCGAGGGTGCCCTTGGGGCCCTTGACCGAGACGTTCTGGCCGTCGATCGTGACGTCGACTCCGGCGGGTACCGGAACCGGCTGCTTTCCAATGCGTGACATGGCTAGTTGTTCCCCCTCACCACACGTACGCGAGGACTTCGCCGCCCACGCCTTGTCGTGCTGCCTGGCGGTCGGTGAGCAGGCCTGAGGACGTGGAGATGATCGCCACGCCGAGGCCGCCGAGCACCCGCGGCAGATTGGTGGATTTCGCGTACACCCGCAGACCGGGCTTCGACACCCGGCGCAGGCCTGCGATGCTGCGTTCACGGCTTGGGCCGTACTTCAGCTCGACGACCAGCGACTTACCCACCCGAGCATCCTCGGTGTGGTAGTCGGTGATGTAGCCCTCCTTCTTGAGGATCTCGGCGATGTTCGCCTTGATCTTCGAGTGGGGCAGGGTCACCTCATCGTGGTACGCCGAATTGGCGTTGCGCAGACGCGTCAAGAAGTCTGCGATCGGGTCCGTCATCGTCATGACAGCGGTTTCACCTTCCTCGCGGCGGTTCCCCGTCTCGGGGCCTGCCGCGCACTGTTCCTAAGTGGTTTGTTGGTCTTTCACTGTCACCAGCTGGACTTCTGCACGCCTGGCAGCTCGCCGGCATGCGCCATCTCCCGCAGGCAGATGCGGCACAGACCGAACTTGCGGTAGACCGCATGCGGGCGACCGCACTTGCTGCAGCGCGTGTAGGCACGCACCTTGAACTTGGGCTTCTTGTTGGCCTTGTTGACCAGAGCCTTCTTTGCCATGCTCAGTTCTCCTTGAACGGAAAGCCCAGCGCCCGCAACAGCGCTCGTCCTTCGTCGTCGTTGGTCGCCGTGGTGACGACGGTGATGTCCATACCGCGGGGCCGGTCGATGCTGTCGACGTCGATCTCGTGGAACACCGACTGCTCGGTCAGCCCGAACGTGTAGTTGCCACGCCCGTCGAACTGCTTGGGGCCGAGGCCGCGGAAGTCGCGGATACGCGGCAGCGAGATCGAGATCAGCCGGTCGAGGAACTCCCACATCCGGTCGCCGCGCAGTGTGACGCGCGCGCCGATCGGCATGCCCTCGCGGAGCTTGAACTGCGCGATGGACTTGGTGGCCCTGCGCACCTCGGGCTTCTGGCCGGTGATCAGCTGCAGGTCGTTGACCGCACCGTTGATCAGCTTGGCGTCGCGGGCGGCGTCACCGACGCCCATGTTCACGACCACCTTCACCACGCCGGGGATCTGCATGACGTTGGCGTAGCCGAATTCCTTCTGCAGCGCGTCGCGAATTTCCTCGCGGTAGCGCTGCTTCAGACGCGGCAGGGTCTTTTCAGTCGTAGTCATTCTCAGATGTCCTTGCCGTTGGTCTTGGCGATGCGGACCTTCTTGCCGGTCTCGTCGTCTCTGCGGTACGAGATGCGCGTCGGCTTGCCGTCGGAGTCGACCACCATCACGTTCGACACGTGGATCGGCGCCTCCTGGGTGACGATTCCGCCGGACTGCGCACCGCGCTCATTGCGTGAGACCGCAGTGTGCTTCTTGATGCGGTTGACGCCCTCGACGAGCACCTTGTTACGCGTCGGGAATGCCTGCAGCACTTTGCCTTTGGCGCCCTTGTCCTTGCCGGAGATGACCAGCACGGTGTCGCCCTTGTGGACCTTCATTTACAACACCTCCGGGGCGAGCGAAACGATCTTCATGAAGCGCTTCTCGCGCAGTTCACGGCCGACGGGACCGAAGATGCGGGTTCCGCGGGGGTCGTTGTCGGCCTTGATGATGACGGCGGCGTTCTCGTCGAACTTGATGTAGCTGCCGTCGGCGCGCCTGCGCTCCTTGACGGTGCGCACGATGACAGCCTTGACGACCTCGCCGCGCTTGACGTTGCCGCCGGGGATGGCGTCCTTGACGGTCGCCACGATGATGTCGCCGATGCCGGCGTAGCGCCGCGACGAGCCGCCGAGCACGCGGATGCACAAGATCTCCTTGGCGCCCGTGTTGTCGGCAACCTTCAGCCGCGATTCCTGCTGAATCACTCGATCTCCTCAGACCTGGTTATGTATGCACGGCAGATACCGACCTGACGTACGTGGTCTTGCGTTTCCTAAGGGCACGCAGGGATTTCTTCGTCAGAAGACATCCGAGGTCTGCCCAAGGCAACCAGTGAATTCTAGGTGACGACCAGCGCAGAACCAAATCGCCGCTGGTCAGCGACTCCCCTCCGCCCGCGACGGCGCGTGTCTGCTGCGCGACACACCGCTGACCTGCGACGTTTCGCGCACGCTCGCGCTGGCTGGCGGCGACGACATCGACGCCGAACCTAGACGTCGGCCACGCACCGGAAGCCGATGTGCGTCGTCGCGCTGTCCTGCGACTGCGGCGACCGCGCCGACGGCCGATACCGGTGGCAGTACTCCGGCGCGCACAGGTGGGACCCGCCTTTGAGCGCCTGGTTCACCGTCGGGTCCGCCTGATCGCTCGGCGGACAACACCCGTACGCCGCCGCGTCCATTCGGTGGTGTCCGTGGAACTGCGTCGTCGTCCACTCCCACACGTTGCCGATCATGTCGACCAGCCCGTAGCCGTTCGGCGGAAACGACCCGACCGGCGACGTGCCCGTCCACCCCAGCGCGCCGTCGTTCTCATAGGGGAAGCGCCCCTGCCAGGTGTTGGCCATCAACCGCCCCTCGGGCATCGGCTCGTCGCCCCAGGCATAGGTCGCAGAAACGCCGCCGCGCGCCGCGTACTCCCATTCGGCTTCGCTCGGCAGCCGCCGCCCGGCCCACCGCGCGTAGGCGGCCGCATCCGGGTAGGCGACCTGCACCACCGGATGCGCGAGCCGATCGGCGATCCCGCTGTCGGGCCCGAACGGGTGCCGCCACGAAGCGCCGGGCTTCCACTCCCACCACTGCCGCCAGTCGCGCAGATCCACCGGTCCGGACGCCGGCCGAAACACCAGCCCGCCCGGCACGAGGTCGGCCGGGTCGGCTCCCGGGTACGACGCCGGGTCCAGCTCCCGCTCGGCGACGGTGACGTAGCCCGTCTCGTCGACGAACTCGGCGTACTGCGCGTTGGTCACCGGATGCCGTTCGATCGCGAAGGCGCGCACCGCCACGGTGTGTATCGGCGCCTCTTCGGGATAGAAGCTCGTCGACCCCATCCGGAACGAGCCGCCCGGCAATTCGACGAGCTCGGTGCGCATGACGTCAGGGTATGCCGACCGCGAAGTCCTCGATGAGCACCGTTGACGCAGCGTCGAACCCGTCGGTGCCCGCCGGTGCCTGCACATGGATCGCGACCAGATAGTTGTTCGTGTTCGTCCAGATGTGCGCGATCCGGTCAAGGAACTCCACCGACTGCTGCGGCGAGTCCGACCACGCCCCCATCAACTTCTGGCCGCTGTAGTCGCACAACTCGGCGGGCAGCACGCTGACACTGCTGACCGCTGACACCGCCATCACCTTGTCGGCGTATTCGGTGAACGCGGCCTCGGGGTCGAGCTTGGTCTGCGCGATCGTCACAGTCGCGACCATGCCGTCGGGACCCTGCATCTTCAGCCCGACATCCTCGGAGCCCGGTTGGGTGGTCCAGCCGTCGGGGACGGCCACAGTGATCCTCGGCGCATTCGGATCCGCCACCTGCGCGACGGCAGAGGTCGCGGCCGTCACCGGTTGAGCACACGCGACCGTGTTGGCCGGAATCGGCGCTCGCGTGGTGGTCAGGATGCCCGGTGCCGCAGGGCCCGCGTCGTCCGTCGACGGCGCCGGTTCGGCGCGCACGCTCGTCGGCGTTTCGACGTCCTCACTGCGGATCGCCACGCCCTCGTCGGTGCGGACACACCCCGCGGACAGCGCGGCGATCAAGCCCAGCAGCACGACCGCCGTCCAACCGAATCGCTTCACCGCTTCATCATCAGTCTCTGGCGAAGGCCAGCGCGAACTCTTTCTCGACGTCGACGTACGGCGCGCCGGAGAGGTCGACGTTGACCTGCGCGATCGTTCCGCCGGTGAAGACATAGGGAGCCTTGAACGTGCTCGACACGGCTGAGCCGGTGTTGCGTCCGACGCTGATGGTGGCTCCCGCCAACCCGAAGGTTCCGGGATGGGCTTTGACGTTCGCGACCGTGGCAACCGCGTCGCCGTCGACGTAGAGCGTGACGTCACCGAGCGGTGTGTGGCTGTTCTCGACCGTTCCGGTGCGCACGTAGCTGACCCCGAAGATGTGCTTGCCCAACGGAACCGCGTCCGGTGACGACACCGTCTGCTCCTCGTCGCCCATGAAGTTGTAGACGTAGTGCAGGCGGCCGTCCTGGATGAACAGCACGTGGCCGCCATGGCGCCCGCCCTGTTTGAACAGCACCCCTTCGGCGCCCGTCGTGTCGATCGTGACTTCGGCGAGCACCGATATCGACTGCCCCCGCGGCTCTGCGGCGGCGCCCATCCCGACCTCCGCCGCATCCGGGTAGTAGGTGAAGCTCTTCCGCTCCCCCGTCAGATACGGCCGGAAGCGCATCATCGTCTCGAGGATGTTGAGGTCGGCAAGTGGCAGCCCGTTGTACTTGGCGGCCTCGGCGAACCACAACTGCTTCATCTCCTCGAGCTTCTCCGGGTTCTCGGCGGCGAGGTCGTGACACTGGCTGCGGTCGTTCTCGATGTGGTAGAGCTCCCAGCGGTCCTTGTCGAAGTGCGACCATCCCGCGGGGGTCGCCGCGTGCACCGTGTTGGCGAACCAGCCCTTGTGCCAGATGCCTCGCGTCCCCAGCATGGCGTAGAACTGCGTCTCCTTGCCGGTGTCGGCGGACGAGTCCTCCAGCGCCGCTTTGAAACTCACCCCGTCGAGGGGCTTCTGCGCGATGCCGGCGACTTGGTCGGGCGGTGTGATGCCCAGCAGGTCGTAGATGGTCGGCGTGATGTCGCTGACGTTGACGTAGTTGTCGCGCACTTCACCGTGCGCCGCGATTCCGTTGGGCCAGCTGATGATCGCGGTGTCGGCGATCCCGCCTTCGTGGGAGGCGTAGCGCTTGTAGAGCTTGTACGGCGTGTTGAACGCCATCGCCCAACCAATCGCGTAGTGCGGGTAGGTGTCCGGGCCGCCGAGATGGTCGATGTAGCGCATGGAATCTTCGACCGTGTCGATGTAGCCGTTGAAGAACTTCACCTCGTTGACCGACCCGTTCGGGCCGCCCTCGCCGCTGGCACCGTTGTCGGAGATCACCACGATGATCGTGTTGTCCAGCTGCCCGGACTCCTCGAGGTAGTCGAGGATGCGCCCGATCTGTTCGTCGGTGTAGGACAGGAATCCGGCGAACACCTCGGCCATGCGGCTGAACAGCCGCTTCTCCTCGTCGTTCAACGAGTCCCACGGCCGCACGGTGTCCTGCGGCGGCCACGGTTCACCGTTGGGACCCTTGACGTCCAGGTACGGGTTGATCGGTGACAGCTCGGTGTCCTGCGGCACGATGCCGAGCTTCTTCTGGTTCTCCAGCACGATCTCGCGGTAGCGCTCGTAGCCCATGTCGAACCTGCCCGAGTACTTGTCCACCCACTCGGAGAAGACGTGGTGCGGTGCGTGGCCCGCGCCGGGACACACGTAGGAGAACCACGGCTTGTCCGGTGCGATCACCTTCGCGTCGCGGATGAACTCAATTGTCTTGTCCGCCAGATCTTTCGAAAGATGGTAACCCTCCTCCGGTGTCGCGGGCGGCGAAACCTGGTGGTTGTCGTAGACCAGGTCGGGATACCACTGGTCGGTCTCACCGCCCATGAACCCGTAGAACCGTTCGAAGCCACGCGACAGCGGCCAATGACGCCTGGTGGCCGCGAGATTCGACTCCTCGAGCGGCGTCAGGTGCCACTTGCCGACGCAGTAGGTGTTCCATCCGCGCTCGTTGAGCACCTCCGACAGCAGCGCCGTGTCCGCCGGGATGCGGCCGTTGCAGTTCGGGAAGCCGTCGGTGAACTCCTCGATGGTCGCCATCCCGACGGTGGTTGCGTTGCGTCCGGTCAGCAGCGACGCGCGGGTCGGCGAGCACAGCGCGGTGGTGTGGAACTGCGACAGCCGCACCCCGCGTTCGGCGATGCGGCTCATCGTCGGCATCTCGACCAGGCCGCCGAAGCAGTCCCACGTCGCGATGCCCGTGTCGTCCCAGACGAGATAGAGCACATTGGGCGCACCGGCCGGCGCGGTGGGCGCGGCGTACGGGCCCCAGTCCGGTTCGGAATCGCGGATGTCGAGCTCGATCGTGCCGTTGAATTCGGTTGCCATGGCCCGCCTCGTCTGCGTAGTACGTTGCCGCGTGGTCCCCAACCGCCCGGAGATTACACCGCTCACGTAGTCGTCTGCTGAGAAATTGACGACGGTGCCGCTGAGGATTTGACCGCTTCACCAGGCGGTTTTCAGTGCGATGAGCGACGACGGGTAGGCGCAGGCATGACGTCACGGCGGCAATGACCGGGTAGTCCTGCACGAAGGTTGCCGCGGTGGAAGTATGCCGGTAGTGACGACAAGCAAACCGCAGACGATCTCCTACCCGGGAATGGGTGCGCGCCCGCACCGTCACGACGACGTCTCGGTCGACCCCCATGTCGTGGTGTTGTTCGGAGCGACCGGCGACCTCGCCAGACGCAAGCTGATACCGGGTCTGGCCTACCTCGACCAATCCGAGTTGGCGCCCCACATCCAGATCGTCGCCACCTCGCTGGAAGACATCTCGCGCGACGACTTCCTCGAGGTGGCCAAGGCCGCGATCGACGACTTCGGCACGCACAAGCTCTCCAAGGAGGAGTGGGAGCGCTTCGCCGAAATCGTCACCTACGTCCCGCAAAGCGACGGCCCGGAGGCCCTGGCGGCCGCTGTCGAAGAGGCTGAGGAGAAGCTCGGGCCCGACGTGCGGCGCCTGCACTATCTGTCGGTGCCGCCGAAGGCGGCCCGCGCGGTGATCACGATGCTGCGGGACGCGAAGCTGGTGGAGCGGTCGCGGGTGGTCATGGAGAAGCCGTTCGGCACCGACCTCGCCAGTGCCGTGGAACTGAACGACTTCGTCCACGAGACGTTTGACGAGCATCAGGTCTTTCGCATCGACCACTTCCTCGGCAAGGAGGCGGCGCAGAACATCCTCGCCTTCCGGTTCGCCAACGGCCTTTTCGAGCCGATCTGGAATCGCAACTTCATCGACCACATCCAGATCGACATCCCGGAAACGCTGGGGCTCGACGAGCGCGCCAACTTCTACGAGAGCACCGGCGCCTACAAGGACATGGTGGTGACCCACCTGTTCCAGGTGATGGCGTTCGTCGTGATGGAGCCGCCGACGGCGCTGGAGCCGCGCGCCATCAGCGAGGAGAAGAACAAGGTGTTCCGCTCCATGCTTCCCGTCAGGTGCTCCGACGTGGTGCGTGGACAGTTCACCGGATACCGCGACTTGGAGGGCGTGGCAAGGGATTCCGACACCGAGACGTTCATCGCGCTGCGGGTCGGCATCGACAACTGGCGGTGGGCGGGCGTGCCGATCTACCTGCGCACCGGCAAGCGGATGGCCGAGGGCATGCGGATCATCTCGATCGCGTTCAAGGAGGCACCGCGATCGATGTTCCCTGCGGGGTCCGGCGTCGGCTCCCAAGGTCCCGACCACCTGACGTTCGACCTGGCCGACAACTCCAAGGTGTCGCTGTCGTTCTACGGCAAGCGGCCGGGCCCGGGGATGAAGCTCGACAAGCTGTCGATGCAGTTCTCCACGCAGGAGATCGACACCAGCAACGAGGTTCTCGAGGCGTACGAGCGACTGATCCTCGACGCGATGCGGGGCGACCACACGCTGTTCACGACGGCCGAAGGCATCGAGTCGCTGTGGGAGCGCTCAGAGGACCTTTTGTGTGACCCGCCGCCCGCCAAGCCCTACCCGCAGGGCACCTGGGGACCCAACGCCATTCACCAGCTGATCGCGCCCAACGCGTGGCGGCTGCCGTTCGAACGGGCCTGGCGCGAACACAAGCACGACGACTGTTAGTACTCCTGCAGGCTCTCCCGCAACGTCGTTCCCGGATATCGCGTCCGGTAGCGGCCGCGCCGCTGTAGTTCGGGCACAAGCAGTTCGGTGACGTCGTTGAAACAGCCGGGAGTGTCGGTGGCGAGCAACATGAAGCCGTTGCAGCCGCCGTCGTCGAGGTACTGCTCCATCTGGTCGGCGACATCGGACGGAGTGCCGACCGCCACCGGCGCGCCCATCGACACCCCGTAGATCTGCGCCGCCTCCCGCACCGTGACCGGCGCACCGTCCTTGGCCTCGAGGATGGCGTCGAACAGTCCCCGGATTCCCTGCACGTCCGCGTCGACGACGTTGTCGTCCAGGCCGAGGGTGGAGAAGTCGAAACCCGTGTGGCCGGAGAGGATTCCGAGTGCGCTCTCGATCTGGACGTTCTCGACGAACTCGGCGTACTTGTCGTTCGCTCGCGACTTGTCGCGGTCGATGATCGTCTGCAGGCCGTAGATCAGTTTCACCGACTCGGGATCGCGGCCATGGTTGTCCGCCCTGGTCCGGATGTCGTCGGCGTAGGCCCGCATGCTCTTGGGTGTCGGAAAGATGCCGAACACGGATTCTGCGTGCTTGGAGGCGAATTCGCGGCCCTGATCCGACGAACCCGCCTGCCACAGCACCGGCCGCTTCTGGGGCGACGGCGCGACGAAGTGACGCCCCTTCGACTTGAAGAACTCACCCTGGAAGTCGATCTCGCGCACCTTCGACGGGTCGGCGAAGACACCGTTCTCCCGGTCGTAGACGATTGCGTCGTCGTCCCAGGAATCCCAGAGCTGGTAGAGGATCTCCATGTACTCTTCGACGACCTCGTACCGCTTGTCGCGCGGCGTCAGGTTGTCCTTGCCCATCGCCTGGAACTCGCTCTTGGAGTACGAGGTCACGATGTTCCACCCGACGCGGCCGTTCGTCAGGTGATCGAGCGACGACAGGTGCCGGGCCATCATGTACGGCGGCACAAAGGATGTCGACAAAGTGATGCCGATCCCGAGGTGTTTGGTGAACGCCCCGATGATCGGCACCAGTGTTGCGGGTTCGTGCACGGGACACTGCCCGGCGTACTTCACGACAGGATCTGAATTGCCCTTGTAGG
>DATEIG010000442.1:0-2780 GCA_035279185.1 Mycobacterium sp. | reverse complement strand
GCATCGGGGCCGCACACGACGGACCCACGCCGACGCGCGAGTCGCTGTCGGTTGCGTTGGCGACGGCCCTGGCGCCCGACGTCCGCGCGCGTGCCGAAGCGATGGCGGGCCGGATCAGCACGGACGGCGCTGCCGCGGCCGCCCGACGGCTGGTCGACGAGCTCACGGCCGGTCGAGTTGCGCGCGGAACGCCTGCATCGCCTCGATGACGGCGGCGAACGTCCGGTGCGCGGCGGCAAGGTCGGTGTCGGGCAGTTCCGACATCGCCCGCTGCGTGTGCTCGGCCAGCGGGGTGAAGAAATCGCGCGCGACCGTCCTCCCGTCGTCGGCGACGCGCAGGATCACCTTGCGGCGGTCGGCCGGATCGGACTCACGCAGGAAGTGGCCGGACCCGATCATCCGCTCGACGAGATAGGTGATCGCGGCCCCCGACATCCCCATCCGCGTCCTGAGCTCACCCGCGGTGAGCGGCTCCCCCGCCGTCTCGGCGACCATCACGTGCAGCAGCGCGCGGAAGTCGTTGGCGGTCACGTCGTGCCGCGCGGCGAAGTGCCTGCCGATCTCGTCGGACTCGGCGGTCAGCGCGCGCACGTCGGCCGCGATCTGGGCCTCCAGCCTCAGACGGTCCGACTTCGCCATCCGTCGATCATAGCGAGAAAGTTCATTTGATTAAACATTAAGTATCTGAAATATTGGGAGGCATGACCGGACGCTTCTCCTGGCTGCTGGCACTCGCCGTGCTCCTCGTCTCCGGCGCACTGCTCGGGGTGATCGGCAGCGACGACTCCAGTGAGCAGTCACCCGTACCGGTGCCCGCGGGCGCGGAGTCGACGCGGGCCAACGAGGTGCGGGCGCAGCTGCCCGGCGGCGCTCAGGTGCCCGCGATCCTCGTCTACAGCCGCACCGACGGCGCCGCACTCACACCCGCGGACCTCGGCGCGATCAGACAGCAACCCGTCATCCCTGCCGAGGACGGCAAGGCGGCGGTCGCGACCGTGCCATTGGACGCGAACCTGTCGGGCTTCGCCCTCAGCGACGCCGTGAAGGATCTGCGCGCGTCGGCGGGCGACGGTCTGCCCGACGGGATGAAGGTCGAGGTCACCGGTGGGCCCGCGTTCGGCGCCGACATCGCGAACTCGTTCTCCGGGGCCAACATCACGCTGCTGGCGGTGACCGCGATCGTGGTGGCGCTGCTGCTGATCGTCACCTACCGGTCGCCGGTGCTGTGGCTCGTCCCGCTCGCGGTGATCGGCTTCGCCGACCGCGTCGCCGCCGTCGTCGGCAGCGCCGTCGCGCAGGCGTTCGGGATGACGCCCGACGGCTCGACCTCCGGCATCACCAGCGTGCTGGTGTTCGGGGCGGGCACGAACTACGCCCTGCTGCTGATTTCGCGGTACCGAGAGGAGTTGGGGCGCAACGCAAACCATCGCGACGCGCTGCGGGTGGCTGTCCGCCAGGCCGGACCCGCGATCATCGCGAGCAACGCCACCGTGGTGCTGGCGCTGCTGACGTTGGTCCTCGCCTCGTCGCCGAGCACCCGCAGCCTCGGCGTGCAGGCCGCGGCGGGACTGGTCGTCGCCGCGGTGTTCGTGCTGCTCGTCCTGCCTCCCGCGCTGGCGCTGTTCGGCAGGCGGCTCTTCTGGCCGTTCGTGCCGCGGGTCGGCGCGAAGGCGTTGACCGACACGGGCATCTGGCACCGCATCGCCGATTCGGTGGCCCGCAGACCTGCACGTGTCGCCGCGGTCGCGATCGCCGGGCTGCTGCTGCTGAGCCTCGGCCTCGCCGCCACCCCGATCGGGCTCTCGCAGACCGAGCAGTTCCGCGTCCAGGCCGAATCCGTGAGCGGATACGAGACACTGGCCGCCCACTTCCCCAGCGGCCTGACCGATCCGACGCGCGTCATCGCGTCGACGGCCAGGGCGGCTGAGGTCGAGCGGGCGATCACCTCGACACCGGGTGTGGTGTCGGCGAACCCCTCGGGGACGCCGGCCGACGGCCTCAGCCAGTGGTCGGTGGTGCTCAACGCTGAACCCGCCTCCGATGACGCCTTCACAACCGTTGACGCCCTTCGTGATTCGGTGCATGCCGCAGACCCCGGCGCATTGGTCGGCGGATCGGACGCCCAGGCGCGCGACGCCAGCGCGGCGGCCGCCAGGGACAGGCTGGTGATCATCCCGGCCATCCTGATCGTGGTTCTGATCGTGCTGTACGTGCTGCTGCGGTCGGCGCTGGCGCCCCTGATCCTCGTCGGGGTCACCGTGCTGAGCGCGGTGGCCGCACTCGGCCTCGGCGGGTGGGCCAGCGTGCACCTGTTCGGCTTCCCCGCGCTGGACAACACCGCTCCGCTGTTCGCGTTCCTGTTCCTCGTCGCGCTCGGCGTCGACTACACGATCTTCCTGGTCACCCGGGCCCGTGAGGAGACGCCGGAGCACGGCACCCGGGCGGGCATCGTCCGCGCGGTGTCGGCGACGGGCGCGGTGATCACCAGCGCGGGCATCGTGCTGGCCGCGGTGTTCTGTGTGCTCGGCGTGCTGCCGTTGATCGTGCTGACCCAGGTCGGCATCATCGTCGGCCTCGGCATCCTGTTGGACACCTTCGTCGTCCGCACGGTGATCATCCCGGCGCTGTTCACCCTGATCGGCCCGCGGATCTGGTGGCCCGCGCTGCGCGACACCGACTACGGTTCTACCGGTGGAACGACACATGGTCGACACCGCGCTGGGGCGGTTGGCGGTACAGGTCGGCGGTAGCGGCGAGGCCATGATGTTCTGGCCCAGCCT
>DATEIG010000441.1:0-2230 GCA_035279185.1 Mycobacterium sp. | reverse complement strand
CCGTTCCGGGAGAGCTTCGAGCAGGGGCCGCAAGGCTTCTCGGTTCTCGATCTGATCGAGGCTGAGGTCGACGTCGCCGAGAGTGTCCGCGATCGCGGGGGCATCCTCGGTGCCGCTTCCGCCTCCACTGTCAATCGACAGCGTGTTGTACGAGCTGCCTGCGACGAGCCCTTCGACGATTTCCTCGCGGTCCATCCCCAGTTCGGCGGCGAGCTCAGACGGGGTGGGTGCGCGACCCAGACTCTGCGACAGCTCGGCGGTCGCCGCGCCGAGTCGCAGGTGCAGTTCCTTGAGCCGGCGCGGTACCTTCACCGACCAGCTGTTGTCGCGGAAATGCCTGCGGACCTCGCCCATGATCGTCGGCACGGCGAAGGACACGAAGTCCGAGCCCGCGTCGACGTCGAAGCGGATGACGGCGTTGACGAGGCCGACGCGGGCCACCTGAACGAGGTCGTCGCGCGGCTCACCGCGCCCGTCGAACCGGCGGGCGATGTGGTCGGCCAGCGGGAGGCAACGCTCGACGATGCGGTCACGTTGCCGCGTGAACTTGGCGGAGTCGTCCGGCAAGTTCTGTAATTCGCGGAACATGTCGGCGACATCCGCGTATTCAGAGTTCGATCGTGACGAACCCTGGGACCGCTGCGGACTCACCTGAGCGAACTCGCTCGTCTCGTCGTCATGGATATACCGAACAACCGGCCCTCCTGCTCACCCCGGCCGTCCTGGAACGTCTTCACCTCGTCGGTGAGCGAGCTCAGCACGTGCCAGCTGAAGCTGCCGGGAGTCAGGATGTCCTGACTCTTGCATGTGGTCGATGCCTCGACCACCACCTCGGTCTCGCGGGGGTGGACGGCGAGCACCAGCGTCGAGTCCGGCATGGCGGACCGGATCAACCGCGTGCAGGCTTCGTCGACTGCGAGCCTGAGATCGGACACCGCGTCGAAGTCGAGGTCCTCGAAGGTGCCGATGGCGGCGACGACGGTGCGCACCACGGCGAGATTCTCCAACTGAGCGGATACGCGGACTTCGACTGAACGGCCACCGCGAAGGTGTCCGTTGTTGTTGTTCTCATCCGCCATATGACCTCCCGGCAATGTCGACCCGACACTACTCCAAGACTTCTCCCAGCTAACCACCGGCGGTCTCGGCTGTCGGGCACGTGTGATGTGAGTATCGGCGGGGTAATAACGCTGGATGAACGACTTCCAGCTGACGCGCCTCGCGCCGATGTTGCGGTGACATCGATGTTTGATACCCAGCCAGAGCGAATTTGTAACGGCAGGCTTTCATGCGGCTGCGCCGAAGCGTAGTGAGCGGCCCCGGACTCACCCGAGTCCGGCGTGGCCGCGGGTTCTCCTATCACGACCACGAGGGCAAGCCCATCAGCGACGAGGCCACGCTCACCAGGATCAAGGACCTCGTCATCCCGCCCGCGTGGAAGAAGGTGTGGATCAGCCCCTATGAGAATGGCCACATCCAAGCGGTGGGCACGGACGCGGCAGGGCGCAAGCAGTACCTGTATCACGAGAAGTGGCAGGAGGAGCGCGCCGAGGAGAAGTTCGACCGCGTCCTGGAAATGTCGAAGTCGCTGCCCGAGATGCGTCGGCGCATCGCCCAGGACCTGCGCAGACGCGGCCTCGACCGCGAACGCGTGCTGGCTCTCGCTCTGCAGCTGCTCGACCTCGGCTACTTCCGGGCCGGCGGTGAGCAGTACGCCGAGGAGAACAACTCGTTCGGAATCTCGACGTTGCTGTGCGAGCACGTCACCCTGCAGCGCGCGGCTGTCGAGTTCGACTTCCCCGCCAAGAGCGGGGTGCGGCGCACACTGCTCATCGACGACCCCGAGGTGGTGCGCTCGGTGCGCGCTCTCCTGCGACGGCCGGACCGCACCGGGCGCTTCCTGTCGTGCCGCAACGCCGACGAGTGGCGCGACATCCACTCCGACGACCTGAACGCGCGGTTCAAGGAACTCGTCGGCGCCGAGTACACCGTCAAGGACCTGCGGACCTGGCACGGCACCGTGCTGGCGGCGGCGGCGTTCGTCGATGCCGATCCGCCGGTGAACAAGACGGTCATCAAGCGGGTCGAGTCGGCGGTGATGAAGGAGGTCTCCGCCGAACTCGGCAACACGCCTGCGGTAGCACGCAGTTCGTACGTGGACCCCCGAGTGGTGGAGGGTTACGAGAAAGGGCTGACCATCGCGACGGGGGTACGCCGCGCCGATCGCGTC
>DATEIG010000440.1:0-12455 GCA_035279185.1 Mycobacterium sp. | reverse complement strand
GGTGTGGAGCGTCATCGGCGCGATCGCGCCGAACCCCTGGATGCTCGTCGCCGCGCGCTTCATGGCCGGCGTCGGTGTCGGTGCGGAGTACCCCATCGCCGACTCGTATCTGTCCGACGTGCTGCCGAAGGCTCACCGCGGACGCCTGGCGGCGTGGACCTATACGTGTTCGTTCCTGGCCGTCCCCGTGCTCGGCTTCCTGTCACTGTCGATGAACGGCCGCAGCATCTTCGGCTTCGACGGCTGGCGGGTTCTGCTGGTGCTCGGCGCAATCGGTGCGCTGTTCGTCATCTGGCTGCGCCGCGGCCTGCCGGAGTCTCCGAGGTGGTTGGCGGGTGTGGGCCGGACCGACGAAGCCGAGGCCGCCCTGCGGGTCTTCGAAGCGGGTTCCGCACCTGCTCCGGATGACACCGTCTCCGTCGACGATGACGTCACCGATGAGGCCGACGACGACGAGCACAAGCCGGTGACGACCTCGGCTGCGCTTGCGCGGCTGCGTGTTTCGCCCTACCGGCAGCGGATGTTCATGCTCGCGGTGTTTCACCTGTTCCAGCCGTTCGGCTACTACGGGTTCGGCACGCTTGCGGCCTTGGTGCTGGTCAGCCGCGGCTATGACGTCACGTCGTCGCTGCTGTTCACCGCAGTCTCGTTCATCGGCTACCCGCTTGGCTCGCTGGTGTCGATCCCACTGCTGAAGAAATTCGAGCGCAAGTATCTGATCATGGTCATGGTCGCCGTCATGGCGGTGTGCGGTGTGCTGTTCGCGACCGTCAGCGTCCCGGCGTTGATCATCCTGTTCGGACTGCTCACCACCGCGGCGAGCAATGTCTTCTCGAACGTCTACCACGTGTATCAGGCGGAGATCGTTCCCAGCGATGTCCGTGCGACGGCCGTCGGGTGGACGTACTCGCTGTCGAGGCTTTCGAGTGCGGCGCTGCCGTTCGTCCTCATCCCGGTGCTGGACCACTACGGCGCCGCGGCGATGTTCACGGTGGTGTTGATCGCGCTGGCGGCCGCGGTCGCGGTGCTCGTCCCCTTCGGACCGCGCACGACGGGAAGGAGCCTCGACGAGATCAACCCGACATGACGAACAGCATGCGAACGGCGACGTGCCGGCCTCCCACGCGGAGGCCGGCACACCCCGTTCTCGCCGAAACGATATTCCAGCAGACAAAGTACGAGTACACGCCTGCGTAGATCGCGTCTCGGCGACCGCAGGCTCGGCGACCACAGACTCGGCGACCCCAGCCCCTACATCGCCTCGTAGCGCAGCAGCACAGTGCCACCCGGGAAGGTGCGGTTCTCCAACAGCCGCAGCGAGACCCACGACGGCAGGGTGGGCAAGAACGGGGTGCCGCCGCCGACAAGAGTGGGCGCGACCACGATTCGATACTCGTCCACCAGGCCCGCCTGCACGACTGGTGCGGCCAGCGTCGCGCCCGCGATCTCCAAGTTGCCCTCGGTTTCGGCCTTCAGCCTCGACACCACCTCGACAGGGTCGCCACGCTCCAGGCGGGAGTTCCAGTCGACGGACTCCAGGGTGCGCGAGAACACGACCTTGGGCATGGCGCGCCAGATGCGGGCGTAGTCGACGATGATGGGGCCCGCGTCGGGGTCCTCGTCGGCAGTCGGCCAGTAGTCGGACATCAGTTCGTAGAGCCGCCGGCCGTAGAACGACAGGGCGGTCTCCCTCTCGAAGTCGTTCCAGTACCGGTGGAGTTCTTCACTCGGTTCGGACCAGTCGATGCTGCCTTGTGCATCGGCGATGTACCCGTCAACCGACACGTTGAAGCCATAGATGAGTCTGCCCATGCACATCAGACTGCACCGCAGGGCAAGACTCATCGCGACGCCGCGCTGGATGTGACAACTCTCGACGCGAGCAGAAGCCGTCAGGCGTCGGAGGTCTTCAGGTCGCGCCCTGACATCTTCAGGTATGCCGCGACACCCAAACCGATGACGAGCCAGCAGATCCCGACGATCTTGGCGTTGGTGTCGGCGTCCCACAGCGCGACCATCAGTATTGCGGCGCCCAGCAGCGGCGACACCAGATGGGTGAACCACCGCCTGCTCCCATTGCGCTTGAAGAAGTGCGTGATCACGCTGAAGTGCATCAGGATGTAGGACAGCAGGGCCCCGAAGGTCACCAGCGTGGTGAGCAGGCTCGCCTGGCTCACCCCGAAGATGCCGATCGCCAGCGCCAGCCCGCAGATCATCACCATCGCGTTGACCGGCACCTTGTGCTTACCGCTGACCCGGGCGAACAGTTTCGGCAGATGCCCGTCACGTGCCATGCTGTAAACCAGTCGCGACGCCGTCGCGTTGGCCGCCGCCATGTTGCCCAGCGCCGCGAACAACGCCGAGTTCAGCACGATGAACAGCTTGAACTTGTTGTCCATGATGTCGCCGACCAGGTCGTAGAAGGCGTTGTTGGCCGCGGTGCCGTCGGCGTAGTGGGTCCCGTTCGGCACCAGGATGCACGCGAAGTACACCTGCACCACGAACAGCAGCGTGGAGATGTACATCACGAGCATCGTCGCCTTCGACACGGCCTTGCCGCCGCCCTTGGCCTCCTCGTTGAGCGTCGACACCGCATCGAAGCCCAGGAAACTGAACGCCGCGACGGGGATCGCGCCCGCCACCATCGACCAGGACGCGCCGCCGTGCGGGTGGAACGGGTCCAGTGTCAGATGCGCATGCCCTTGCATCACGAGAACCGCTGCCCACGTGAGGAACACGACGAGGATGGCGATCTGGATGTAGAGGGAGTAGGTGTTCATCTTCGCGGTGATGCTCATGCCCAGCAGGTTGGTCACCGCGGTGACCGCGACGAAGAACACCACCCACATCCACGCGGGAACCGACGGCACGATGGTGGTCATCGCGCTCGCCGAGAGCACGCAAAGCAGCGCGGGCAGCAGCAGATAGTCGAGCAGGATCGCCCAGCCGGAGACGAATCCCAGGAAGCGGTTGGTCCCGAGGCTGACGTAGCTGTACGTGGAACCCGACACCGGAAACACCTGGGCCATCTCCTTGTAGCTGATGGCGCTGAACAGCATCGCGACGGCGGCGATGACGTAGACGGCGGCCACCGCCCCGGCCGACATGTTGTAGAGGATCCCGAAAACCCCGATCGGCGCCAGCGGCACCATGTAGATCAGCCCGTGAATCACCAAGTCCCGCACGGACAGCGTGCGCTCGAGTTCGGGCTCATAACCGAGCTCGCGCAGTCGCGCGACGTCGCTCTCGGCTTGCATCAGCATGGCGGTCTCCTTGGTCGTTTCGACCGAAATTACGGAGCGGCCGACGCGGAAGCCCGCTTGTGCGCACAACCCGCGCTACGGGCGATTTCGAGGTTTTGCTCATTGTGCTCAGCGCGCCACGTACGCTTCGTCCCATGGTCCGGATGCGCCGCGTGGATCTTCGCCTCGCCACCCAGGTGCTGGTGCTGCAGGTCGCGATCATCACGCTGACGCTGGGGCTGGCCGGCGGCATGCTCGCGTTCTTCAGCCACGACCGCCTCGCTTCCCAGTACGAGACCCAGTCGCTCGACGTGGCGCGCGCGGTCGCCTGGGCCCCGGCGGTCCGGGCCGATGTCGAACGCTACGACCGGGTTCCGCTCACCCCGAGCCCCGAGCTCACCCAGCAATTGGCCGACGGCCCGTTGCAGACGCTGGCCACCGAGATCCAAACCCACACGCACCTGTTGTTCGTCGTCATCACCAACGACCAGGGCATCCGGTTGTCGCATCCCAACCCGAACGAGCTCGGCAAGCACGTCAGCACCGACCCGTCCGAGGCGTTGGCGGGCCGCGAGGTGGTGGACCGCGAACAGGGCACCCTCGGCCGATCGGTGCGCGCCAAAGTACCTGTGTACGCGCCTGATTCGAACCGTGTCGTCGGAGAGGTCAGCGTCGGCATCTCCACCGAGACGGTGCACCATCAGCTGTGGTCCGATGTGCGCAAGGCGGCGATCCTCGTCGGCGTGGCGCTGATCATCGGCGTCGTGGGTTCGGTTCTCCTGGCCCGACGCTGGCGAGGCCTCACGCTGGGTCTGCAGCCATCGGAGATGGCGGAGTTGATCCGCGGGCAGGCGGCGGTGCTGCACGGTATCGACGAGGGCGTGGTGGCCGTCGACACCGATTGGAAGGTGACGTTCGTCAACGACCTGGCGTGCCGGATGCTCGAGATCAGCGACGAGCCCGGGGAACTCGTCGACGACATCGGTCTCACCTCCCGAGTGCTCGACGTCTTCAAGTCGGCCGATCCGACGCCGACGCTCGCCACGGTCGGCGACCGCATCGTGCTGGTCTCGGCACGACACGTCACCCGCGATGGCCGCGACCTGGGCACCGTTCTCGTCGTGCGTGACCGCACTGATGTCGAGTCGTTGACGCGCCAGCTCGACGCCGTGCAGTTGATGAGTACCGTGCTGCGCGCCCAGCGCCACGAGTTCGCCAACCGTCTGCACCTGCTCAACGGCCTTCTCCACAGCGGACACGTCGACGAAGCCGCCCAGTACGTCGAGGAGTTGTTGGGATCCGGCCCCCTCGGCTCGGCCATTCCGGGTATCGACGCCATTCGCGACGCATTCCTGCAGGCCTTCCTGGCCGCCAAGGCCGCTGCGGCACGGGAGGCGGGGGTGACGCTGACGATCGGCGAGAACACGTGGGTGCCCGGTCGACTCGCGCTGCCCGTCGACGTGACGACTGTGCTCGGCAATCTGCTCGACAACGCCATCTACGCCGCCCGCACCGGCGCCAGCGAGGCCAAGACGGTCGAAGTGGAGCTGCTGCAGCAGGATTCGACGCTGCACATCACCGTTGCGGATACCGGGGACGGGGTCCCGCCGGACTTCGTCGAGCATGTGTTCACCGAGGGTAAGTCGACCAAGCCCGACTCCGGGATCCCGGGTGGGCGCGGCATCGGGATGGCCTTGTCGCAGCAGATAACCCGCGCGTTGGACGGCGACATCCGGCTGTCGAGTCCAGGAAACCCGGACGCCGTGTTGTGCGGCGCAGAGTTCATCGCCCGGATGCCGGGTGTGATGGTGGAGGAGGAAGCCCAATGGGCAGCTCAGAACTGAAGGTGCTCGTCGTCGACGACGACTTCCGCGTCGCCAACATGCACGCGGGCATCGTCAACGCCCTTCCGGGTTTCACCGTCACCACGACGGCCACGACCATCGCGGCCGCACGCAAGGCCGATCCCGTCGACCTGGCCTTGGTCGACGTCTACCTCCCCGACGGATCGGGAGTCGACTTCGTGCGCGAGTTGCGCTGCGACAGCATGGTTCTCAGTGCCGCGACCGATGCCCCCACGATCCGGGCCGCGATGGCGGCCGGCGCACTGAGCTACATCGTCAAACCGTTTGCACCCGCCGATCTCGCGGCCAGACTCGGTGGTTATGCGCGCTACCGGAAAATCCTGTCGGGCACCAACCTCGGCGGTTCGGAGGTCGACGCGGCGCTCGACGCTCTGCGGCCGAAGATCACGCCGGTCCAATCCCCCACCGCGGTGGCGTCTCCCACCAAGGATCTCGTGCTGCAGGCGCTTCGCGCATCGGGTCAGCCGATGTCCTCGGCGGAGGTGTCCGCCGAGATCGGTGTTTCCCGGGCCACCGCACAGCGATATCTCTCCACGCTGTCCAACTCCGGCGAGGTCAAGATCCAGCTGCGGTACGGCACGACCGGCAGGCCGGAGCAGGAGTTCGTCGCGGTCGACAAGCCGCCGCCGCGGCCGCAGCGGTGAGCGACCACGTTTCAGGGCACGATCACCGCCAGTTGTGCAGCGCCGGAACGACTCTCGGTCTTCGCGGCTCGACGTGGCGTGCCCATCGCCCTGCCGATCGCCTTGCTGACGCATTCCGCGGCGTCCTGCAGCAGCATGTGCCCGGCGGTCGGATGGTGGTGATGAACGCTGTCGGGAATGGCGGATGTCATGTCGCGTGAATGCGACGCGGGCGTCAGCATGTCCGCTCCGCCGCTGACGACGACGGTCTTCGCGGTGATGGACGCCAAGGCGTCGTAGGTGTCGAAGCTCTTCAGGCTCGGCAGGAATCCGGTGGCCGTCGCCAACGACGTCGCGCGGACCGCGGCGGCCGCCACTGCGGCGATGGCGCTGCGGTCGCCGGCGAATCTGCCAAGGACCGCGCCGAGCGGCTGGGTGATCGTCTCGACCGCCTTGTCCGCCGCGCTGCGCGGCATCCGGTGCACGAGCCCGAACAGCGCACCGGTCGCCGGTGACGCCAGCAGTCGGCCGATTCCCCGGTCGGCGAGTCCGCCCGCCGCGGTTCCGACAAGGACGAGGCCACGCGGTTGCACGGGACGGGCCGAGGTGGGTCGACCGAGGTAGGCGAGCGCCGCCATGCCGCCCATGGAGTGCCCTGCCAGCGTCAGCGGTCCGGTGATGTCCAGCGAGGAGAGCACCGTGGCGAGGTCCTCGGCGAGTTGCTCGATCCGGTAGGTCGGCATCGGGGCGGCGCTCGAACGGCCGTGGCCGCGGTGGTCGTACGTGACGATGCGAATCCTGCGGCCGTACTGCCGCCGCAGTCGAGTGACCTGCAGATCCCAGCTGTCCTGGGTGAGCAGAAGGCCGTGGAGAAGGACCACAGTGGGATCGTCGGCCCGTTCGCAGCGGTAGTCGCGCACCGCGAGGCGAACACCGTCGCCTGTGGTGACTGTCCGCTCGACGTGGCCGTGCTCGACGTCTCCGGCCGTGGGACGCACGGCGGCTGGCGACGGACCCGAAGTCAGCGCGGCCGTCATGGCGCTCTCCTTGCTCGATGTCGAATGGCCGGAGGTCCCGGCCATTCGCTGAGATCGAAGTTAGAGACGACTCCAGCCGGTGGCTCGCTTGTGCGCACAAGCGGCGCAACCTGCGATTACCGCCGTTTTGCGCGTTCTGCTCACTGCAATCGACACTGCCGTCGCGCCGAGGTGTGGAAGGTCGCCCGAATGGGTAACAAACAGCCACCTGACCTCGATAGACGTGTAATAGTTAACGGGCAGGTAAACACTCTGGGAGGAAGTGGAAACCGATGACGCAATCTCAGGGTGAGGCAAGCCAGGGCGGTTCAGGAGAGGTCAAGGTCGACGCCGCCGTTCGCGTGTATCCGGGCACTCCTCAGGAGGTCTACGGCTTCGTCGTCGAGGACTTCGGCGGCATCTCCGGCGAATCGGTCGACATCGGCGAGCACCACATCGTGGATGCCGCGCGACGATGGGCCGTGCGGCTCGCCGACGGCAGCCTGGTGTTCGTCGACGACGACGACATCGTCTCGATCGACTGATTCCCTTCGCGCCTGGGACGATTGGCGCTCCCGAGCCTGCCGGCACTATGTTTTCCGGTTATGGCTTCAGCGATAGGCGCAATCGCGCGGTGGATCGCCCCTGCTCTGACAGTCGCAGCCGTCGCAGGCATCGGTGTCTCGACCGTGCCCGACCAGCCCGGTTCCGTGCCGGCGGTGCGCCTGACCGCAGATGGCAACCCGCTGGCGGGGTTGCCGTTCTACGTGAATCCGAAGTCGAAGGCCAGGACGGCCGCGGACGGCGTCGACCCGCGTAGCCCGCAGTTGGACTCCATCGCCAACACCCCGACGGCGTACTGGATGGACAATCTGTCCACCCCTTCCGTCGACGCGAAGTACATCGCCGACGCGCAGGCCGCGGGCACCATTCCGGTGCTGGCGCTCTACGGGATCCCGCACCGCGACTGCGGCAGTTTCGCCGCGGGCGGGTTCGGTTCCGGCGCGTCGTACCGGGGCTGGATCGACGGCGTGGCGGGGGCCATCGGTTCGGGACCGGCGGCGGTCATCCTCGAACCCGATGCGCTCGCCATGGCCGACTGCCTGTCCGGTGACCAGCGCCAGGAACGCTTCGACCTGATGAGCTACGCCGTCGACAAGCTCACCGCCAACCCCGCGACCGCTGTGTACGTCGATGCGGGCCACTCCCGCTGGGTCGCCGCCGATGAGATGGCCAACCGCCTCAACCAGGTCGGCGTCGCCAAGGCCAGGGGCTTCAGCCTGAACACCGCGAACTTCTTCACGACCGAGGAGTCGATGGGCTACGGCGATGCGATCTCCGGCATGACCGGCGGCAAGCCCTATGTCATCGACACGTCGCGCAACGGCGCGGGCCCCGCGGACGGCGACATGTACTGGTGCAATCCGAGCGGTCGCGCGCTCGGCGCCGCACCGACCACCGACACCGGCAACGGGAACGTCGACGCCTTTCTGTGGGTGAAGCGTCCCGGCGAGTCCGACGGAGCCTGCAACGGCGGGCCCGGTGCGGGTCGCTTCGTCAACTCCTACGCCATCGAACTGGCGAGCAACGCGGGCCGGTAGGGCTGCCGCGGCCGCCGAGCGCTCACTCCGGTACAGAATGTCGCGCCGAAACCGTGCGTAAGTGAGCGCTCGCGGTCGGAACGGAAGTCAGACCCGGCCCTTCAGAATCAGATTCCAGTACATCCGCGGCAGCACATAGCGATCGAACATCCACGCGCTGCCGCGCGGCTTCAACGGATCGATGAACGACGGCAGAGACGACGCCAGCGCGCCGAACCGGTCGAACTCGCCGGCGATCAGATGGTGGGCGTCGGTGGCGATGGGCGCCACGGTGTACCCGTCGTAGCGCGCGAACGCGCCGCCATTGCGGGCCGCCAACAGGTTGTCGACCAGGATGGCGACCTGCCGTCGCAGCGCACCACCGGACGGGTCGGTGCCGATCGCCGCGCCGTCCCCCACCCCCCACACGCCGGCGTGGGCGCGGTGCCGGAACGTGCAGGGGTCGATGTCGACGAGCCCGACGCCGTCATCGCCCGCGAGGCCGGAGGACGTGACCCATTCGGGTCCGCGGAACGGCGGAACGAGGTGCAGCATGTCGTACGACAGCGTCCGAGCCGAACCATCGGCGCCACTCACCGTGAGTTGGCGCTCCTCCGCCGCCAGGGACGTGACCGCCGTCTGCGTGAACAGCTGCACATCGAGGGCGTCGAGGAGCCGCCGCAGGCGTTCGTCGAGCGCCGGAACACCGACCAGTCCGTCCCGGTCGACCACGAGCGAGATCTGCACGCCAGGAAGGTTTCCCGCTCGCTTCCAGTGCGCGGCCGCCAGGAACAGGGGCTTGATGGTGGTCCCCGTGCAGCTGACCGGAGCGCGCGGGACCGTGAACACGGCATGGTCGCCCGGCCGCAGCGACTCGACCAGTGTCCATGTCTTCTCGGCCGTGTTCAGGTAGTTGCTCGCGACCGCGGGGGTGTCCATCGCAGCCTCGATGCCGGGTAAGGCGTCCGCATCCGGGACCAGTCCGCAGGCGATAATCAGGTCCGTGTAGCGGTAGGTCGCCCCGCTGTCGCACCGAACGCGCTTCTCGCCGGGGTCCACCGAGACCGCCGAGTCGCGGATCCATTGGCACCCCTGCGGCGTCACCGACCGCTGGGTGCGTTCGGCGTCGCGCATCGTGGCCTGCCCTCCGCCGACATAGGACAGCAGGGGGCGGTAGGTGTGGACGGCTTGCGATTCGATGACACCGACGTCGGTCACGCCGCGCCGAATGAGTCGCGCAGCGGCGCTGATTCCCGCATTGCCACCGCCGATGATCAGGACGTCGAACGACTTGTCCGCGACACCAGGTGACATGCGAGGGCGATACCCCGGTATCGGGGCCGCTAACCTGTCAGCTCGATCGCCTTGCGGTAGTACACGCGGTCGTATCCGTCTGCGCGGCCGCGCGCGGTCTCGACATACCCGAGACGCGGGTAGTACGTCTGGTTCTCCGTCATGGCCTCGTTGGTGTAGAGCCTGACCTCGTCGAGACCCAGTTCGCGTGCGTCGTCCTCGGCGCGCGTGACCAGCAGCGCGCCGTAACCACTGCCTCGAGCGTCGGGGTGTACCGCGACGGTGTCGAGCAGCAGATGGTCCTCGTGCGCCTCGGTGACGAGGACCCCGGCGATGTCACCGTCGTCAAGAACCCAGACACGCTTGGAGTCGACGGCGGCGTAGTAGTCGGCGTCCATCGGAGCGGGCCGCTTCCCCATGCGGGCGACGTAGGGGGCGAATGCGCCGTTCACCACTCGCACGATGGCGGGCACATCGGCGGCACCCGCGCGTCGAAGCCGGATGTCGACCATGCGATGACGGTATTGCACGCCGAGAACGACGAGCGGTGGGAGTAAAAGGGTCTTATGAGCGATGCGACGGTGGTCATCATCGGCGGCGGCATCATGGGTACCAGCACCGCGTACCACCTCGCCCGCGCCGGTGTCCGCGGCATCGTGGTGCTGGAGGCGGACGCGCTGGCCTCGGGGTCGTCCGGTAAGCCTCTCGGCGGCGTCAGGGCGCAATTCTCCGACCCGGCGAACATCGCCCTTGGCGCGCGAAGCCTGGCCGCGTTCGCACGCTTCGACGACGAGTTCGGCGTCGACATCGGTTACCAGAAGGTCGGTTACCTGTTCCTGTTCCGCGACGACGCCGATGTCGCTCGCTACCGGAGCAGCATCGAGTTGCAGAACTCCCTCGGCGTGGACAGTCGCATGATCACCGGACAGGCCGCCGCCGAGCGGTCGCCCTACGTCGACCCCGGTGCTGTGGTCGCCGCGGCGTGGTCGGCCGGCGACGGGTTCGCCCGGCCCGGCGTCGTGGTCAACGCCTACGCCGCCGCGGCAGCGGATCTCGGCGCCGAGATCTGCACCGAGTCCCCCGTGGTCGGAATCGAGCAGGCCCGGAGCGGCGGCGTCACCGTGCACGTCGGTGACGGCCGCGCCTACAAGACTCCCACCGTCGTCTGCGCGTGCGGCGCGTGGTCGTCGCAGATCGGCGCCATGGTCGACGTGGACCTACCCATCGAACCGCTGCGTCGCCAGATCGCCTTCACCACACCGCTTTCCCCGCGACCGCCACGCGTGCCGTTCACCATCGACTACAGCACCACCGCGTATTTCCACTGCAACGACGACCGTTCCGGGCTCCTGGTCGGAATCGCGGACAAGCAGCAAGCAGTCGGGTTCGACACGTCGGTGACCACCGACTGGCATGACACGCTGCGTACGGCGCTGGCGCAGTTCGCGCCGACGTTGACCGGCCTGCGGTTCGCCTCGGGCTGGGCGGGTCTCTACGAGATGACGCCGGACTGCAACGCGCTCATCGGCGAAGCCGACACGACGGGATTTCGGTTTCTGTACGCGGCCGGGTTCTCCGGTCACGGCTTCCTGCAGGGACCGGCGGTGGGTGAGGCCGTGGCAGACCTGTACCTGGGCAACGAGCCGGCCGTCGACGTGACGGCCTTCGACGTCGGACGCTTCGCAGGCGATCACGAACGAACGGAGCTGAACATCATCTGACGTCACCGCGCGCCGATGACCGAGAGCAGCTGCAGCTTCTCGTAGCTCTCACTGCCGGGCACCGCGGTGTACACGAGCAACGAGTGCGATGTGTCCGGATCGAGGAGGATCTGGCAATTGAGCTCGAGAGGTCCGACCTCGGAATGCTTGTAGCGCTTGATGTCTCGGGGCCTGACGCCGACCTCGTGTTTCTTCCACAGCTCCCGGAACTCTTCGCTACGGGTGTCGAGCAGCTCCGCGAGCCTGGCCGCCTTGGAGGACGGGCCACGCAGCGCGATCACTCCCCGCAGCCCCGAGACGTACATGCGCGAGTAGAACTCGTGGTCCGCACGCGGATGGAGGTCGCGCGCGGCCGGATCGGTGAACCACCGGTAGCCGATGCTTCGTGACGGACCGGTGTGCCGCGCCAAGTCGCCGACGAGCGCTACGCCGAGCGGAGTTTGCCGCAGCGTCTCGCCCAGTTCGGTGACGATCTCCGCCGGGGTGTCGGCGAGCCTGTCGAAGATGCGCAGCATCCCGGGACTGATGTGATCGCTGTCGCAGCCCCGCTCCGGCGGCTGGTGCCCGGCGAGCCGGAAAAGGTGGTCACGCTCGTCGCGGGAAAGGTGCAGCCCTTGAGCGATCGAAGCGATCATCTGCTCTGACGGTGCAGGCCCTCGCTCCTGTTCCAGACGCGAGTAGTAGTCGGTCGACATGTGGCACAGCGCCGCGACTTCTTCGCGCCGAAGTCCCTTCGTCCTCCGCCGCAGTCCGTCGGGCAGCCCGACGTCGCTCGGTTGCAGCGCCTCCCGCCGGTGGCGCAGGAACTCCGCGAGTGCCGCTCGATCGATCATGGACCCATCTTCTCGCTGATCGGATCGCTCAGCCACGGATCGTCGGACCCTGGATATCTGCGGCGTTCCCACGAACTCTTGGGTCATGAACTATGACATCGAGGTCGGAGACCTCACAGGGAAGCGAGCCGTTGTCACAGGCGCGAGCGACGGCGTCGGACTCGGCATTGCCACGGAGCTCGCGCGCGCAGGCGCACATGTCGTCATGCCGGTTCGCAATCGGCGCAAGGGCGAGGCCGCCGTCGCGAGGATCCGCGACCGGCACCCGCAGGCGAAGCTGTC
>DATEIG010000439.1:0-2116 GCA_035279185.1 Mycobacterium sp. | reverse complement strand
TTTCGCGAGCTCGTGACGGTGAGCTGCAGGGGAACCGAACAGCGAACGATTGAGTGCGGCGCGCTTGAGGTAGACGTGGATGCCGCTCTCCCACGTGTACCCGATGCCGCCGTGCAGTTGCATGGCCTTACCCGCGATGTCGACGGCTGCCGCGCAGGTGTGCGATTTCGCCATCGCCACCGCGACCCCCGCCTCGGGACTGCCACCCGCGACGGCATCGACGGCCTGCGAAACGAGTTGGCGGGAGATCGCAATAGAAGTCTGCATGTCCGCGCAGGCGTGTTTGACGGCCTGGAACGAGCCGATGGCCCGACCGAACTGATGACGCACTTTCGCGTAGGCGACGGTCGCGGACAGCATCGCCTCCGACAGGCCCAGGCTGTCGCAGGCGATCGCGACCGCCGCACGGTCGCGAAGCCGCTGCGCCGCACCACCCGCGTCGCCATCGAACTCGAGCACCTCGATCACGTCGGCATCCGACGGCACGGTCGCCAGCCTCCGCGTTTCGTCGAGCACCGGTTGCGGTGTGGCTGTCGGCCTCGTCAGCGTCACGCCCAGATCCGTCACCGTCAGAACGGCGTCGGCGTCCTCGGCGTCGGGAACGAACTCGGGTGTGTCGAGCACGACGGCGAGCCGCACCGACCCTTCTGCCACCTCGGTCAGCATTCGGTCTCGGGTTCCGCCCGGTCGCAACGCATTCAATGCGCCGACGGTGAGCACCGCGCCGCCCAGGTAGCTGTTGGCGCTGGCTGTCCGGCCCATCTCCTCGCAGAGGATCGCGACCTCGGCGAAGGTGGCGCCCGCTCCCCCGAACTGCTCGGGCACTTCGAGCCCGACCCAGCCTGCGTCGACAAGCATCGACCAATCGACGTTGCGGTCTTTCGCCAGTAGATCGCCCGAGACAGAGCGCAGTTCGGCGTGGAACTCCTCGAAGTCGTGGGTCATCTACACCGCGCTCGGTTCCCGCGGCAGTCCCAGGCCGCGTTCGGCGATGATCGTGCGCTGAATCTCGCTCGAGCCGCCGGGAATGGTCCACTCCCACGAACCGATGAAATCGAGGACCCACGAACCGGATTCCCATCCACTGCTCGCGGACTTCTCCAGTGTGGTGTGGGCGGGCAGGCCACCCACCTCAGCGCCGAAATCGGTCATGCGCTGCAGGAGCTCGCTGTAGAACAGCTTCACGATCGACGCGTCCGCGGGTCCTGCGGTGCCGGCTTCGGCATCTTCGACGAACCGTCTGCACAGGCCGCGCAGGCCCGTGATCTCGGTCTGCAACTGTGCGAGGCGGTCGGCGACCACCGGGTCACCCACGGGACACGATGCCACCAGCCAGCGGAACCCCGCATTGCCGAGGCGTTCGGCGAGTTCCAGCATCGTCATCCCGCGCTCGGCGCCCAACGTCGCCTGCGCCACCTGCCAGCCCTCGTTCTCCCGTCCGACGAGGTCGGTAGCGGGGATGCGCACATCGTTGAGGAAGATCTCGCAGAAGTGGGAGTCGCCGATGGCGTTGCGGATCGGGCGGACCTCGACGCCGGGGGTCGCCATGTCCAGGAGGAAGTACGAGATGCCCTTGCGCTTGGGCGCTTCGGTGTCGGTGCGGGCCAGCAGCAGACACCGGTCGGCGTGCTTGCCGCCGCTGGCCCACAGCTTCTGGCCGTTGACGACATAGCCGTCGCCGTCCCTGCGCGCCGTGGTGCGCAGGCTGGCCAGATCGCTGCCGGCCTCGGGCTCCGAGAAGCCCTGCACCCAGATCCCGCCGTCGAGGATCGCGGGCAGGTGCATGCGGCGCTGTTCCTCGGTTCCTGCCGCCAGCAGTGTCGAGGCGGCGTGGTGGATGCCGACGAACGCGAGCACCAGCCGCGGCGCGTCATGGGCGGCCAGTTCCTGATACAGCACGATCTGTTCTTCGATCGGCATGCCACCGCCCCACTCCTGGGGCCAGTGCGGCACGGCATAACCGGCGGCGTGCAGTTCGTCGAACCACCACTTCTGGAACCGAACGAACTCCGCATCGCCGACGCCGGTTTGAGCCGCGCGCCAGTCCGACGGGATGTGCTGCTCGCACCAGGCCCGTACGGTGGCGCGAAACTCGTCGAGGGTGCTCATGCGTACA
>DATEIG010000438.1:0-3325 GCA_035279185.1 Mycobacterium sp. | reverse complement strand
CGTTGTGGCTGGGGGCAGCGAATCCGCTGCTGATCATGCATCTGGTCGCGGGCATCCACAACGAGGCGTTGATGCTCGGCCTGATGCTCGCGGGCACCGAGGTCGCCCTGCGCGGCGTGTACGCCGACCGCCCGCTGCTGCCGAGACCGTTCGCATGGCCGCAATCCGAGGCGGAGTGGGCGCGCTGGAAGCCGCTGACGATGCTTGTCCTCGGGGTTGTGCTGATCACGTTGTCGTCCCAGGTGAAACTTCCCGGGCTGCTCGCGGTCGGCTTCGTCGCGATGGCGTTGGCGTGCCGGTGGGGCGGCACTGTGAAGGCGTTCTTCATCGCGGGCGGCTCGCTGACCGTGGTGTCGGTCGCCGTGATGGCGCTCGTCGGCTGGGCCAGCGGGCTCGGCTTCGGGTGGCTTTTCACGCTCGGCACCGCCAACGTCGTGCGCAGTTGGATGTCGCTGCCGACGCTGCTGGCCCTCGGCACGGGTCAGGTGGGCATCCTGCTCGGCCTCGGCGATCACACGACCGCCGTGCTCGGCCTCACCCGTGCCATCGGCGTGATCATCATCGCGATCCTGGTGACGTGGCTGCTCATGGCGGTACTTCGCGGCCGGCTGCATCCGGTCGGCGGACTCGGTGTCGCCCTGGGCATGACCGTGCTGCTCTTCCCGGTCGTCCAGCCGTGGTATCTGCTGTGGGCGGTCATTCCGCTGGCGGCGTGGGCGACCAGACGGTCGTTCCGCACCACCACCATCGTGGTGACCTTCGTCGTCGGGGTGTTCGGCCCGACCGCCAACGGCGACCGGTTCACCGTCTTCCAGATCCTGCTCGCGACCGCGGCCAGCACCGTGATCGTGGCGCTTCTCATCGCGATGACCTACTACCGGCTGCCGTGGCGCAAGCTTCCCGACCCCGGACCCGAACTCGACATCGCACCCCTTCCCGAGCCCGTCGCGGTCACCGCTTCGCGACCGCAGCCACAGGCGGCGAAGGCTGACGCCTACGCTGAATCCCCGTGACCTCCGGCAACAGCATCCCCGTGCGTCTGCGCGGGGTGTGCAAACGGTACGGGTCGACGACGGCGGTCTCCGATCTGGACCTCGACGTCAACACCGCCGAGGTGCTGGCACTTCTCGGACCCAACGGTGCGGGTAAGACCACCACCGTCGAGATGTGTGAGGGGTTCATCAAGCCCGACGCGGGCACGATCGAGATCCTCGGTCTGAACCCGATCACCGACAACGCGCGGGTGCGCGAACGCATCGGGGTGATGCTGCAGGGCGGCGGCGCCTATCCGGCGGCGCAGGCGGGCGAGATGCTCAACCTGGTCGCGGCCTACAGCGCCGACCCGCTCGACCCGCAGTGGCTCATGGAGACGCTCGGCCTGACGGAGGCCGCCAAGACGACCTATCGCAGGCTGTCGGGCGGGCAGCAGCAGCGGCTGGCGCTGGCGTGTGCCGTCGTGGGCCGTCCCGAGCTTGTGTTCCTCGACGAGCCGACTGCGGGTATGGACGCCCATGCCCGAATCGTGGTGTGGGACCTGATCAATGCGCTCCGCGACGACGGGGTGACGGTCGTGTTGACCACCCATCAGCTGACCGAGGCCGAGGAGTTGGCCGACCGGCTGGTGATCATCGACCACGGCGTCGCGGTGGCCAGCGGAACGCCCGCGGAACTGATGCGCAGCGGCGCCGAGAACCAGTTGCGGTTCAGGGCACCCCGCATGCTCGATCTCTCGCTGTTGATCTCGGCTCTGCCCGAGAGCTACAAAGCCACCGAACCGACGCCGGGCGAGTATCTGGTCGAAGGACACATCGACCCGCAGGTGTTGGCGACGGTGACCGCGTGGTGCGCGCGACTGAACGTGCTCGCCACCGATATGCGCGTGGAGCAGCGCAGCCTCGAAGACGTGTTCCTCGACTTGACGGGGCGGGAGTTGCGCTCATGAATCGCTTTGCGGCGGGTACCTTCACCCCCGATCCACGGTCGGCCACCGTGCCGAAGATGCTCACGGCTCAGTTCGCGCTCGAACTGAAGCTGTTGCTGCGCAACGGCGAACAGCTGCTCCTTACGCTCTTCATCCCGATCACGCTGCTCGTGGGGTTGACGCTGCTGCCGTTCGGCGAGTTCGGACCGAACCGGGCGGCCACGTTCGTTCCGGCGATCATGTCGCTGGCCGTGATCTCCACCGCGTTCACCGGTCAGGCGATCGCCGTCGCGTTCGACAGGCGCTACGGCGCTTTGAAACGGATCGGCGCGACGGCGCTGCCGGTGTGGGGAATCATCGCGGGAAAATCGCTCGCCGTGGTGACGGTGGTGTTTCTCCAATCGATAGTGTTGGGCGGCATCGGAATTGCGCTGGGATGGCGGCCGCACATCGTGGGCCTGATCCTCGGGGCGGTCATCATCGCACTCGGCACCGGAGCGTTCGCGGCGATGGGCCTGCTGCTCGGCGGCACTCTGCGCGCCGAGATCGTGCTGGCCGTCGCCAACCTGCTGTGGTTCGTCTTCGCCGGGCTCGGTGCACTCACGCTCGAGGGTGGCACCGTGCCGGAAGCGGTGCGGTGGGCGGCCAGGCTGACGCCGTCGGGTGCGCTCACCGAGGCTCTGACGCAGGCCATGTCGCTGTCGGTCGACTGGTTCGGCATCGCGGTGCTGGCGGCCTGGGGCGGGGTGTCAGCGCTGTGCGCACTGCGCTGGTTCCGCTTCACCTGAGCCGGCGAGCTGCGGTAGCAGGTACTCCAGCTGCCCGACCTCCTCGATGTTGTGCTTGACCCACGCGCGAATCTTGTCCTCCGAAAAACGCTGAGCGACAACCCGATTGACGGGCGCCAGCGGTGACGGCCGAACGCCGAGGTCCATCACCGTGACGTAATGTGCGCCGTCAGCGCCCGCCGACCAGGTGTGTTCGAGTTGGAAGACACGCACTCCCCCGATTCGCTTGACCAGCCGGATCCCCGTCTCGTCGAGCTTCTCGACGCGCGCGACCTCGTCGATCCTGTATTCGGGTCTGCCACCGAACGCCTCGACCATCCGGAAGCGGGCACCCTCCGCCGCGCCGCCGGTGGGCGCCTGACGGGCCAACTCCCACCGGATGTGGTCGATGGGATGCCAGGCGAGGTAGCGGTCGATGACCTGCCCGCCGTAGGGCATCGTTTCGCCGAGGTGCGTGAACCAGTCGAGCAGCATCGCCGGCGTGATGCCGGCGAGCGGCCGGTGGTCGATCGTGATCCGCCGTCGGCCGTGCGGCGCCTCGAGGTGTTGCACCGTGGCGGATTCGACCGGGCGAAGCGGATAGAGAACGGGGCGATTCATGGCTGGCCTCCAAGAT
>DATEIG010000437.1:0-4314 GCA_035279185.1 Mycobacterium sp. | reverse complement strand
CGGGCAGGCAGCAGTCCCGGTGGTTCAGATGCCAATAGCTGCACCGCAGCGCCCAGGCCCACGCAGGAAACGCTACGCCGCCCAGTTGTGCCGTTTTGTTCGAGAAACACTTCTGCGGGGTAATCTCAGTCTCATACGGGGGCTGAACACACACGCTTCGCCACTAACCACCTTTAGTAGGTGAGTTAAATAAATACAGCCACAGCTATCCGCCGGCCCGAGCGGACCACGGCAACGGCCTCCGGAGCAGTCGAGATTCGCGAGGTCCTGGAGAACGCGTACGGCGTCCGCCTGCGGCTCCAGCAGATCCGCGAAGACCATGCCGAGCCGGTCCTGATACACGACCGCATCGACGTCGGGGTGTTCGCCATCGACGACGTCCGTCTACCCGGCGAGATGGCGTTCTCGCCCGATCCGCTGGACCGCGTGATCGCGCTCTGGCCCACCGAGGGCCGCGTGGAGGGCCACTGCGACGGCATCAAAGGCGAGGCATCGGTCGGTGAGCTCGCCATGGTGTCGCAGCCGGATCTACCGCACTCGTCGCGCTCTGAGGAACTGTCGGTGACGTCGCTGCTGCTCGATCCGACGGTGGTGGCGAGCGTTGCCGCGGGCGTGCCGTATGGTCACGCATCCTCGACGCTCCGGTTCGACGATTTCCGCCCTGTCAGCGACGCGTCGGCACGCTTGTGGATGTCGACGGTCAGCTACGTGAAGAACAGCGTGCTCGCCCACGACGCGATGACCACCCCGCTGGTGATCGGCCACGCCAGCCGATTGCTTGCCGCGGTGACGCTGTCGGCGTTCCCCTCCTCGACCAGGGCGGAGGAGTCGCGGTACGACCGCACCGACAGCAGGCCGACGTTGCTTCGCCAGGCGGTCGACTACATGGATCGCCACGCCGACAGCGACATCGCCTTGGCCGACATCGCGGACGCGATCCATGTGACTCCGCGTGCCGTCCAGTACATGTTCCGCAAGCACCTCGACACGACGCCCTTGCAGTACCTGCGCCTGGTGCGGCTGCACCGGGCACACCAGGACCTGCTGCGCGCCAACCGGATGGACGACACCGTCACCGCCATCGCCGCCCGCTGGGGTTTCATGCACAGCGGCCGATTCGCCGTGCAGTACCGCGAGGTGTATGGACAGAGCCCGCACACGACGCTGCGTAGTTGACCGGCGTCGGCCGGCGCTCAGAGTTGATTCTCGGGTCCGATGACAGCCCAAAAGTTTTTGTCGGAAGGGGTTGGCGCGTTTCCCCACACCCGGCACAACGCTCCGAGAATCCTGAGCCCGGTCGGGGTGCCGGTGGCCATCCGCATCTCGGAGAGGGTGGGTGGTGCTCTGCTGTCGTCCTCCACCGCGACGGTCACCGTGTCGCCGCTGCATTCGAGCCGAAGGTTCGGCGCGGCGTCGGTGTGTTGCAAGACGTTCTCGACGAATGTCGTCACGATCACCTTTGCCACAGCAACCAGATCAGGTTTCGCCCACGCCGTGAGCCACTCCTCCACCAGTTCCCGGGAGTGGCGCAGGCTATCCGTTGTCGCCGGCAGCGCCGCTCGAGCGCGCCTGCGATGCCGCTGCGGGTAGCTCGACAGCGCCGCCACCGCCGTCTTGGTAGAGGGATGGACCGGTATGTACCGCACGACACCGTTGCGGGTGAGGGCCGAGCGGCCCGCCTGTTGCCCGCAGACGAGCATGATGGGAACGTCGGGCCAGTGGCCGATAAGCCAACGGGCACTTGTGAATACCGCGAGCGCTGACGTGAACGGTATACACAACTCGGACACCTCGACAATCACGGCAGCGGGTTCGTCGAGCGCCGCCTGGATGATCTCGTCGCGCAGCGTCCGGTAGGTCTCGGAGTCGAGGACGCCCTCGACGGTGAGCACCGTGGCCCCGTCCGCTGTTCCTTTGGCGACGCGCAGCGCGCACGCAGGCTCAGCAGACACAACGCTCGCCCGGTTCTGGTGCCGTGTCGCGCAGCCGCCTGCCGAGCAATTTGATCGCGTGCTCGGCCTCCTCGGCCATGTGCACTTGTTTGTTCCCGATCATCTCGACATCGGCGGTGTCGGCCATCTTCCTGGAGGCGGGCGACTTTTCCCGCACGCTGCGCGGGGCGACACGCAGCGCTCCCCGATCTCGCGGTCATGCGCCAGCAGCGAGTCCGTCGTCGAAGCGTGACCGACCCTGCAGCGAAAGTTGTTCTCGCTGAGGGTAACCAGGAAGCCATTGCACTCCGGGCAGAGGTAGCCGGAATGCGGGCCTCGGGAGGTTGGCCGGTGCAACGCGACGAGGATGGTGTACGGCAGACCGGTAGGCAGGTTCACCGCGAACGTCGTGAGAGCCTCGACACCGCCAGCGGACGCGCCGACTGCCACCACGCCGCGAGGCGTGCCGTCGGCGGAATCTGCGTTGGCCATTGTGAACTGGTTACCCAGGGGAGACTGAGGCAACCCTGGCACTCACACTACGACGGTCACACCTTGGCGATGACCTTCTCTGCGAACATTTCGAGGTTGCGGATCTTCGCGTCGAGGGGTTCGTCGTCGCTGCCCATGATGTACGGGTTCCGGAAGCCGACGATGGCGTCGGTGACGCCGTTGTCCTCCAGTCGCTTGATGCCGTCGGGGGTGTAGGCGTCCGCGGACATCACGTGGATCTCGAACGGGCCGGTGCGGCCCTCTTCCGCGCGGATCTCTGTGAGTCGATTGATCAGACGGTCGAGTTCGCGACGACCGCTGCCGCCGTGCATCCAGCCGTCGCAGCGCGCCGCCCGTCGCAGCGCCGCCTCGGCATGCCCTCCGATGAGGATCGGAATGGGCTCGGTCGGCGCGGGGGTCATCTTCGTCTTGGGGATGTCGTAGAACTCGCCGTGGTATTCGAAGTAGTCGCCCGACGTCAAGCCCTTGATGATGTCTATGCATTCGTCCATCCGCCTGCCGCGCTTGGCGAATGGCACACCGAGCAGCTCGTAGTCCTCGGGCCACGGACTGGTGCCCACGCCGAGCCCGAGGCGGTTGCCGAAGACCGCGGCCAGCGACCCCGCCTGTTTGGCGACGAGTGCGGGCGGGCGGATCGGCAGTTTCAGGACGAAGAAGTTGAACTTCAGCCGGGTGGTCACCGCGCACAGCGCGCCCGCGAGGACGAACGCCTCGACGAACGCTTTGCCGTCGAGGAATTCGCGGTTGCCGTCGGGGGTGTACGGATACGTCGAATCCGACTCGAACGGGTAGGCGATGCTGTCGGCGATCGTCATCGCGTGGTAGCCGGCGTCCTCGGCGGCCTTCGCCAGCGGGATGTAGTAGGTCGGGTCGGTCATCGCCTCGGCGTAGGTGAACCGCATAGACGAATACTAGAACGTGTTCCAATTGACGCCGCCGTGTTTCGGGGCTGGCCTGCGCGGGAACGACGGTGGCCATGAGCACGTCGAAAACCTTGTACAAGCCCCTCTCGATCGGCATGAGCGTCCTGGGTGGCCTGATCGCGGGCAAGATCTTCACCGAGGTCTGGCAGCGGGTGAACCCGGACGACGAGGAGCCCGACCCCAAGGACCTGAGCCGGTCGACACGCGAGGTGTTCATCGCCGCCGCGGTGCAGGGCGTGATCGTCGGCCTGGTGCGGGCCGCGCTCGCGCGCGGCCAGGCCAAGGGTTTCGCGGCGATCACCGACGAGGACCTCAGCTAGCTCCGTCGGGCACCATGGACGGGTGTCGACTTGGCTGACCCGCAATGTGCGGGTGCTGTCCGCTGTCTCCTTTCTTCAGGACGCCGCCAGTGAACTGCTCTACCCGCTGCTGCCGATCTACCTGACCACGGTGCTCGGCGCGCCCGCCGCTGTCGTCGGCGCCGTCGAAGGCGTCGCCGAAGGCGCGGGCTCGTTGACGAAGCTGGCGGCGGGTCCGCTCGGCGACCACTACTCGCGACGCCCGTTGATCGCGACCGGCTACGGGATGGCGGCGCTCGGCAAGATCATCGTCGCCGCCGCCGGGGCGTGGCCCGGTGTGCTGGCCGGTCGCGTCGTGGACCGGCTCGGCAAGGGGATCCGCGGGGCGCCGCGCGACGCGCTGCTGGTCGACGGCATCGACGTGACGGCGCGCGGGCGCGTGTTCGGATTCCACAGGGCGATGGACACTTTCGGTGCCGTGGTCGGGCCGCTGATCGGGCTGGCCGGTTACGAGTTGCTCGACCACCAGATCGCGCCGCTGCTGTGGGTGGCCGTCGTTCCCGCCGTGTTGAGCGTGGCGCTGGTCTTCCTGTCGCGCGAGGTGCGGCGGGTGCAGCCTGCGCAGCGCAAGGCGATCTTCGCGCGGGT
>DATEIG010000436.1:0-4526 GCA_035279185.1 Mycobacterium sp. | reverse complement strand
CGAGAGCTCCCAACGTCGTCATTCTCCTGACCTCCCGCCGCGCAGGTACACCGTGGTGGTGTGCGTGAAGAATTCCCGTGCCGCGCCACCCTGTTCCTTCGGGCCGAGGCCGCTCTTCTTGGCCCCGCCGAACGGGACGTGTGGGTCGGCGCCGGCCGATTCGGAATTGAGGTGCAGCACGCCGACATCGATCTGATCGACGGCCTGCAGCGCCCGGGTCAGGTCCTGGGTGAAAACCGCTGCTGACAAGCCGAACTCACTGTCATTGGCCAGATCGAACGCGGTGTCCGCGTCGGGGGCGCGGCACACGGCAAGGACGGGGCCGAACAACTCGTCAGTCCATATGTCGGCAGCGGTATCGCTGACTTCGACGATGGTCGGTGCGACGTAGTAGCCGTCGGCCAGGGGACCATCGGTGTACGGGTCCCCACCGGCGAGCACTGTCGCCCCCTGCGCGACAGCGCCTTGCACTCCGGCCCGGATCGATTTCGATGCCGACTCGTTGATCACCGGCCCCATCTGAGTCCGGTCATCCGTTGGATCGCCGACGACCAGCGCACGGGCGCGTTCGGTGAGAACTTCCAGTAAACGATCGGCTATGCGGTCGGTGACGATCAATCGCGAGGTGGCCGTACATTTCTGGCCGCTCGAGCGGAATGCGCCGAGCATGACCTGCTCGACTGCGAGATCCATGTCGGCATCATCGAGAACAACCGCGGCGTTCTTACCGCCCATCTCCGCCTGGACCGGCACGCCGCGCGCAGCCGCTGCCGATGCGATGCGTCGACCGATGCCGGTCGAACCGGTGAACGTGACGGCATCGATGTTGCCGTGCCCGACGATCGCATCACCAATTTCGGCCCCGCCGATGAGGAGGTTGAGAACGCCTGCGGGCAGTCCCGCGTCGCAGAGTGCCCCGGCGAGCCGAGTCGCCAGCAGCGGAACGGTGCTCGCGGGCTTCCACACGACGGTGTTGCCGTAGACGAGTGCGGGTGCGATCTTCCACGCGGGAATCGCGATGGGGAAATTGAACGGCGTGATGACACCGACGACGCCGACGGGCTTACGTGTGACCAGAATCTGCTCGCCGGCGCGGGGACTGGCGAAGATGTCGCCGCTCTGCCGGTCCCCCTCGTTGCCGTAGTAGCGCAGGATCTGGGCGGCCCGATGCACCTCGCCGACCGCCTCGCCTTTCGTCTTGCCTTCCTCGGCGGCCAGTTCCGCCCCCCAGGACTCGGCGTTGCGCTCGACGATGTCTGCTGCCGCCGACAACACCGCACCCCGGCCGTGGACCGGGGTGGCGGCCCACGCCGAGCCCGCCTCTGACGCTGCGGCGACTGCGGCGTCGACATCGGGCGCACTCGCCATCCCGCCTTCGGCGATCACATCGGTGGGACGGGCGGGATTCAGACTGGTGAGGGTGTCGCCGGAACCGGACAACCAGCTGCCGGCTATCAGGTGCTGCAGCGTCGCAGTCATCAGCGGAATGCCGGCAGACCGGTGAGCGCCTTGCCAATTGACAGCAGGTGCATCTCGGACGTGCCCTCGTAGGTCAGCACGGACTCCAGGTTGTTGGCGTGGCGCAGCGGTGAATACTCCAGTGTGATCCCACTGCCGCCCAACAGCGTTCGGCATTCGCGGGCGATCGCGATGGCTTCGCGGACGTTGTTCAGCTTGCCGAGGCTGACCTGTTCGGGTCGCACGCCTTCTGCATCCTTGATGCGGCCGAGGTGGATGGCCAGCAGCAGACCCTTGCCGAGTTCGAGAGTCATATTCGCCAGCTTCTCCTGGGTGAGCTGGTAGCTGGCCAATGGCTTGTCGAACACTTCGCGTGAGCATGCATAGGTGATTGCGGTTTCCAGGCTGTCGCGGGCGGCACCGAGGGCGCCGAACACGATGCCGAAGCGCGCCTCGTTCAGACACGACAGCGGGGCGGACAGGCCGACGGCATGCGGCAGCTGCGCCGATGCAGGCAGGCGGACGTTGTCGAGTACCAGCTCGGAAGTCACCGATGCGCGCAGCGAGAGTTTGCGGTGGATCTCGTTGGCCGCGAAACCCGGTGTGTCAGTGGGTACCAGGAAGCCGCGAACACCGTCATCGGTCTGCGCCCACACGGTGGCAACGTCGGCGAGGTTGCCGTTGGTGATCCACATCTTGGTGCCGTTGAGCACCCAATCGCCGCCGTCGCGTCGAGCGCGTGTGCGCATGCCCGCGGGGTTGGAGCCGAAGTCGGGTTCGGTGAGGCCGAAGCACCCGATCGCGTCTCCCGCAGCGAGGCGTGGCAACCACTCGTTCTTCTGCTCTTCAGAGCCGTATCGGTGGATGGAGAACATCGACAATGAGCCCTGTACCGAGACGAAACTGCGAAAGCCGCTATCGCCGGCCTCCAGTTCCAAGCACGCCAGACCGTAACTGACGGCGTTGGTCCCGGCGCATCCGTAGCCGTCCAGGTGCATGCCGAGCACGCCGAGATCGCCGAACTCCTTGGCCAGTTCTCTTGGCAGGGTGGCAGATTCGAACCACTCCGCTACGTTTGGCTTCAGCCGGGTATCGACGAACTTGCGGACAGTGGCGGCGATATCGCGTTCGTCGGCGTCGAGCAGGCGGTTGGTGTCGAACAGCTCCAGCGGCGCATATGCCGCTTTCTTCTCGACCGGTGCGGTCAGTGTCACGATGAATTTCTCCTGTCAGAGTGTGGCGAAGCCCTGGCGCAGCACGTCGAGGGCCTCGATGAGTAAGTCGTCGGAAATGGACAGCGGAGGCAGGAAACGCAGTACATTGCCGAAAGTTCCTGCGGTCTGGGTCAATACGCCGTTGTCGTGGCAGTAGCGCGCGAGTGCTGCGACGGCGTCGGGATTGGGCTCGCGAGTACCGGGCCTGGTGAGCTCGACGGCGATCATCGCGCCGCGGCCGCGGATCTCGCCGACGACGTCGGTGGTCGCGGCGATGCGCTGCAGTTCGGTGACCATGAGGTCGCCGATGGTACGGGCACGGGTGAGCAGGTCGCCCTTCTCTATTTCCTC
This sequence comes from Mycobacterium sp., assembly GCA_035279185.1. Taxonomy (GTDB): domain Bacteria; phylum Actinomycetota; class Actinomycetes; order Mycobacteriales; family Mycobacteriaceae; genus Mycobacterium. The sequence continues at coordinate 1,503 of DATEIG010000436.1, read as the reverse complement.
GAACGCGCCGAGTGCGGCAGCACAGGCGACCGGGTTGCCGCTGTAGGTGCCGCCGATTCCGCCGGGGTGCGCGGCGTCCATCACGTCGGCTCGACCGGTGACGGCAGCCAGAGGCAGTCCGCCCGCCAATCCTTTTGCGGTGGTGAGGAGGTCGGGGACGATGCCTTCGTGCTCGCACGCGAACCACGCGCCGGTGCGGGCGATGCCGGTCTGAACTTCGTCGGCGACCAGCAGGATCCCGCGTTCGCGACAGAAGTCCGCCACCGAACGCAGGAATCCCTCGGCGGGCACGATGAATCCACCCTCGCCCTGAATGGGCTCGACGACGACACATGCGACGGAACCGGCGCCGAGTCGGGAATCGACGAGTTGAGCGAACTGGATGAATGCTTCGTCTGCGCAGTGGTCGGGTCCCGACGGCCAGCGGAACGGGTAGGCCATCGGAGCGCGGTACACCTCGGGGGCGAACGGGCCGAAGCCGTGCTTGTACGGCTGGTTCTTGGCTGTCATCGACATGGTGAGCAGTGAACGGCCGTGGAATGCGTGATCGAACACCACCACTGCTTGACGTCCGGTGGCGGCGCGGGCGTATTTGACCGCGTTCTCGACCGCTTCGGCTCCGGTGTTGAACAGAGCCGTGCGCTTCTCATGTGTGCCAGGAGTCAGCCGGTTCAGCGTTTCGGCGACCTCGAGGTAAGGCTCATACGGTGTCGCCAGGAAACAGGTGTGGGTGTAGCGCGCCAACTGGGCGGTGGCGCGGGCCACCACAGCAGGTGCCGCGTTGCCGACGGTCGTGACCGCGATGCCGCTACCGAGGTCGATGAACGAGTTCCCGTCGACGTCGACGACCACGCCGCCACCTGCCGCGGCGGCGTAGATGCCTGCGCCGCTGACCAGACCGGCAGGCAGTGCAGCCTTCCGCCGAGCGGCCAACGCGAGCGATCGCGGCCCGGGGACCTGGGTGACGATACGGCGGCACTGGGGCAGTTCGAGCGTGTCCGTCAACGTGTCTGTCATGAGACGAGGGTAGGGCGGACAGTCCGCTAGACCGATGGCCGAGATGGACAGTGCCACCATTACAGATATCCAAGATGGCCAATCTACCGTCGGCTCGGCTTCGCGAATCTAACGGTCGACGAGCGCCACGTTGCTGTCGGTCGGATTCCGAGGCACCCACAGCGAGTTGCCCGGGAAAGTGGGGTCGGGATAGCCGATCGCCAGCCCGCACAGGATGCGCATGTCGTCGCTGATGTCCAACTGTTCGCGCACGATCTCGGGATAGCCGGCGATCGACACCTGAACGCACGTGCCGAGGCCGCGGGCCGTCAACGCCAGCAGCAGAGTCTGCAGGAACATGCCGACGCCCATCGCGTCGACGTAGTCGAGGTCGCGGTGCATGCACACGATGCCCGCCAGCGGAGCGCGGAAGAACTCCCAGTTGCGCAGGACGGCGGCCGTTCGCGCCTCCGCGTCTTCGCGCGCGATGCCCATCGAGCCGTATAC
>DATEIG010000435.1:0-3222 GCA_035279185.1 Mycobacterium sp. | reverse complement strand
GCACGGGCCTGCGCTCGTCGCCTGACCACGGATTCAAGGCGGCGGCGATCCGGCCGCTAACATGGAACGGTTATGACGACTGACAGGTCGGTCTACCTGGATCACGCCGCCACCACCCCGATGCATCCCGCTGCCATCGAGGCGATGACGACTGTGCTGTCCACCGTGGGCAACGCGTCCTCGTTGCACGGCACGGGCCGCCTCGCGCGCCGGCGGATGGAGGAGGCGCGCGAGACGATCGCCAAGCTGCTCGGCGCGCGGCCGTCCGAGGTGATCTTCACCGCGGGCGGAACCGAGAGCGACAACCTCGCCGTCAAGGGCATCTACTGGGCACGTCGAGACGCCGAGCCGCGACGCAGGCGCATCGTCACCACCGCGGTCGAACACCACGCGGTTCTCGACTCCGTCGAATGGCTCGTCGAGCATGAAGGCGCCGAGGTGACCTGGCTGCCGACCGCATCCGACGGCTCCGTCTCGCCCGCCGCGCTGCGCGATGCGCTACAGGAGCACGACGACGTCGCAATGGTGTCGGTGATGTGGGCCAACAACGAGGTCGGCACGATCATGCCGCTGACCGAACTCGCTGCGGTGGCCGCCGAGTTCGAGGTCCCGATGCACAGCGACGCCGTTCAGGCCGTCCCGCAGATCCCGGTGGACTTCACCGGCAGCGGGCTCTCGGCCATGAGCATCGCCGCGCACAAGTTCGGCGGCCCCACCGGTGTCGGCGCCCTGCTCCTGCGCCGCGACACCGCGTGCGTGCCGCTGCTGCACGGCGGCGGCCAGGAACGCGACGTCCGCTCGGGCACAGCCGATGTCGCCGGTGCGGTGGCGATGGCGAAGGCCGCGGAGATCACCGTCAGCGCCATGGAAGCGACAAGCGCGCGAGTGCAGGCGCTGCGCGACCGACTCGTCGACGGCGTGCTGTCGAGCATCGATGATGTGGTCGTCAACGGTGCGACGGGAATGCAGAGGCTTCCGGGCAACGCGCACTTCACCTTCCGCGGCTGCGAAGGCGATTCGCTGCTGATGCTGCTGGACGCCAAGGGCATCGAATGTTCGACGGGGTCGGCGTGCACGGCCGGTGTCGCCCAACCCTCGCACGTGCTGATCGCGATGGGCGCCGACCCGGCGAGCGCGCGTGGTTCGCTGCGGCTGTCGTTCGGCCACACCAGCGTCGACGCCGACGTCGACGCCGCGCTCGAGGTGCTGCCGGCCGCGGTGGAACGCGCCCGCCAAGCCGCGCTGGCGAGTTCGGGAGTTGTTGAGTAGTGCGGGTTCTCGTCGCGATGAGCGGAGGCGTCGACTCGTCGGTCGCCGCCGCCCGGATGGTGGACGCCGGCCACGACGTCGTCGGGGTGCATCTGGCGCTCTCGTCCGCGCCGGGGACGCTGCGCACCGGTTCGCGGGGCTGTTGCTCCAAGGAGGACGCGGGAGACGCGCGTCGAGTCGCCGACATCCTCGAAATCCCGTTCTATGTCTGGGATTTCGCTGACAGGTTCAAAGAAGACGTGATCGACGACTTCGTGTCGTCCTACGCGCGCGGGGAAACGCCGAACCCCTGCGTGCGGTGCAATGAGCGGATCAAGTTCTCGGCGCTGTCCGCGCGGGCCCTCGCGCTGGGTTTCGACGCGGTCGCCACCGGCCACTACGCCCGGCTGTCGCAGGGGCGGCTGCGACGCGCGGTCGACAGTGACAAGGACCAGTCCTACGTGCTCGCCGTGTTGACCGCCGAGCAGCTGCGTCATGCACTGTTCCCGATCGGTGACACACCCAAGCCGCAGATCCGCGAGGAGGCCGCCCGACGCGGCCTCGCCGTCGCGGACAAACCGGACAGCCACGACATCTGCTTCATCCCGTCCGGCGACACCAGGGCGTTTCTCGGCAGCCGCATCGGCGTACGCCGCGGCGCCGTCGTCGACGCGGGCGGCACGGTGCTCGCCGAACACGACGGTGTGCACGGATTCACCATCGGCCAGCGCAAGGGCCTCGGGATCGCAGGGCCTGGGCCCGACGGGCAGCCGCGCTATGTGACGTCCATCGACGCCGACACCGCGACCGTGCACGTCGGCGCCCTCTCCGACCTCGAGGTGTGGACCTTGACCGGGGAGGACCCGGTGTTCACCTCCGGTATCCCGCTGCGCGGGCCGGTGGAGTGCGCGGTGCAGGTGCGCGCGCACGGCGGTCTCGCCGACGCCGTCGCCGAGGTTCGGGAGGGAAGCCTGGTCGCTGAGCTGCGGGCGCCGCTGCAGGGCGTGGCGCCCGGCCAGACAATGGTCCTCTACCGTCCCGACGCCGACGGTGACGAGGTGATCGCGAGCGCGACGATCGCGCGCAGTGCCTAGTTGGGCACCTTGTCAACGATGTTCGTCATGACGATCCCCGGCACCGAATCCGGAAAAGCGCAGAACGACACCTCGACCAGCACGACGTTCTTGACGCGGTAGTCCCGCCCACACGAACCCGGCGACCGCATGGTCAGCGTGTCGGCGTCGGCCGTCCACTCACCGATGAACGTCGACCCGAGTTGGGTTGAGCCGCAGTCATATACCCGTCCGACTAAATCCGCGAAGGCGTCTCGGGCGGTTGCCTCGTCGCGGTACGCCGCGGCCCCCTCGGAGATCAGGCCGCCATCAGGCGGGTTCTGGAACGTGGTCTTGTGGAATTCCTCGACCTCGGCGCCGAACGTCTGCGTCTCGGCGAAGTACCACTGGCATTCCTGCGGCGTCCCGTTCATCAGGTCACTGACGTCGACGGGGATCTTGCCGTCCATGCTCGGCACGATCGTCAAGGCTTCACCCGCACCGGTGATCGCCTGCATCTGCTTCTGGTCGAGCAACACCGTCTCGACATCCACCGGTGACTGCGATTCGTCGTCGATTCCGGGAGCCGCCCGCGTCGCGGTGCCCTGGATGGTCTGGGCGCAGCCCGCGACGAGCAGCGCCGCGGCGCACACCACCGCGAGTCGGACGGCCGCTGGAGACATGCGTCGACTCCTTCCTGTGTCGCAGACTAACGCCTGTGGCGGGTGTGGCGAATAGGGTTGGTGAAGTGAGCGCTTTCGCCGCCGGCACCGGCATCGGATCCTGGCCAGGAACGTCGGCGCACGAGGCCGCCGAAATCGTGGTGGGGGAGCTGCACCGATTGCCGTTCCTGCCCGAACTGCCCGCCCGCGGCGTCGGCGCCGACCTCATCGGCCGCGCGGGCGCCATGCTCGTCGACATC
>DATEIG010000434.1:0-2318 GCA_035279185.1 Mycobacterium sp. | reverse complement strand
CCAGAAGAAGATCGTCGACAGCCTGGACAAGCTGGCCGAAGACCACCCGGACGAGGTACTGCGGTCCATCGGGTACTTCCGCAGCCCGGAACTCCTGGACAACATGTCCGACGCGGACAAGCAGCACGCCTTCATGTCGATCCAGCTCAAGGGCGACAACGACGACGCGATCCTGAGCAACTACAACAAGAACGTCGGCGAGGACGGCAAGACCGTCAAAGAAGCGCTCAACATCGACGGCGTCAACGTCCAGCAGGCCGGCCTCCAGCCGCTGGCCAGCGAGCTGACCGGCACCATCGGCGAGGACCAGCAGCGCGGCGAACTGCTCGGCGTGCCCCTGGTCATGGTCGTGCTGTTCTTCGTGTTCGGCGGCGTCATCGCGGCCAGCCTCCCGATGATCGTCGGCGGTCTGACCATCGCCGGATCGCTGGGCATCATCCGCCTGCTGGCCGAGTTCATCCCCGTGCACTTCTTCGCCCAACCGGTGGTGACGCTGGTCGGGCTCGGCATCGCGATCGACTTCGGCCTGTACATCGTGAGCCGGTTCCGCGAGGAGATCGCGGAGGGCTACGACACCGAGGCTGCGCTGCGTCGAACGATGATGACCTCGGGCCGCACGGTCACGTTCTCGGCGGTGATCATCGTCGCCTCGGCGCTGCCGCTGCTGCTGTTCCCGCAGACGTTCCTCAAGTCGATCACCTACGCGATCATCGCCACGGTCGTGCTGTCCGCGCTGCTGTCGATCACCGTGCTGGCGGGCGCGCTGGCCATCGTCGGACGCAACATCGACGCACTCGGCGTGCGGACCCTGCTTCGGGTGCCGTTCCTGGCGAACTGGACGTTCTCGCGGCGAATCATCGACTGGTTCGCGGAGAAGACCCAGAAGACGAAGACGCGCGAAGAGGTCGAGCAGGGCTTCTGGGGCAAGCTCGTCAACCGGGTGATGAAGCGCCCGATCGCTTTCGCGGCGCCGATCATCATCGTGATGATCCTGTTGATCATCCCGCTGGGCCAGCTGTCCCTCGGCGGCATCAGCGAGAAGTACCTGCCGCCCGACAACAGCGTGCGCCAGGCGCAGGAGCAGTTCGACAAGACCTTCCCCGGCTTCCGCACCGAACCGCTGACCATCGTGATGGAGAACGACGACGGCCAACCGGTCACGGATGCGCAGATCGCCGAGGTGCGCAACAAGGCGATGCAGATCTCGGGCTTCATCGACCCCAACAACGACCCGTCGAAGATGTGGCAGGAACGCCCCTACCTCGACGGCGCGTCGAAGGACCCGTCGGTTCGCGTGATCCAGAACGGTCTGGAGAACCGCAACGACGCGGCCAAGAAGATCGAGGAGCTGCGCGCGATCCCGCCGCCGCACGGCATCAGCATGTCGGTCGGTGGCACCCCGGCACTCGAGCAGGACAGTATCCACAGCCTCTTCGACAAGCTGCCGATGATGGTGACGGTCCTCGTCGAGACCACCACGATCCTGATGTTCCGCGCGTTCGGATCGGTCGTGCTGCCGATCAAAGCCGCGGTGATGAGCGCGTTGACGTTGGGCTCCACGATGGGCGTGCTGACGTGGATGTTCGTCGACGGGCACGGGTCGGGCCTGATGAACTACACGCCGCAGCCGCTGATGGCGCCCATGATCGGCATGATCATCGCGATCATCTGGGGCCTGTCCACGGACTACGAGGTGTTCCTGGTGTCCCGCATGGTCGAAGCCCGCTCGCGTGGCATGTCGACCGCCGAGGCCATCCGCATCGGTACCGCCACCACCGGCCGTCTGATCACCGGTGCGGCTCTGATCCTCGCCGTGGTAGCGGGCGCCTTCGCGTTCTCCGACCTCGTGATGATGAAGTACCTGGCGTTCGGTCTGCTGATCGCACTTCTGTTGGACGCCACGGTGATTCGCATGTTCCTCGTGCCCGCGGTGATGAAGCTCCTCGGCGACGACTGCTGGTGGGCGCCGAAGTGGATGAAGCGGATCCAGGAGCGGCTCGGTCTCGGTGAGGTCGAGTTGCCCGACGAGCGAAAGCGCCCGACGGTGCACGAGCCGGAAGAGGCACTCGTCGGCGCGGGCGCACCGCTGCCGCCGCGGCCGATGCCGCCGCACGATCCCACCCACCCGGCGGTCGAGGGCAAGCAACGGCCGAGCGCCGTGACGACCCGTATCCCGACGGCACCCGCTGCCGCCGGCACTCCTTCGGTGGCAGGCACCACGCGGATGCGAACCCCACGCGTCGCGCCCGCCGGTGAGCCGCAGACCACGCGGATGCCCGCGGCCAACACCCGCAAGCCCCGCAACCCCGCGCCCGGCA
>DATEIG010000433.1:0-6536 GCA_035279185.1 Mycobacterium sp. | reverse complement strand
CCGGAATCCGCCGACGACTGGGACATCCGCCGCTTCTCGCTGCTCGCCGACGAGCTACGGGCCGCTGGCCACGAGGTGACCGCGCGTAACCGGAGCACGCGCGGCGGTGACGATCCGGTGCTGAGTCATCTGGACGAGCTGGACTACGACCAGCTCTGGCTGATGGCCGTCGACGTCGGTGACGGGCTCAGCGTCAACGACTCTCAGGCGATCGTCCGGTTCCGCGAGAGCGGCGGCGGGGTCCTCACCGCGCGCGACCACCAGGATCTCGGCAGCTGCCTGGTCGGCCTCGGCTCGCTGGGAGCGTGCAATCAGTTCCACGACTCCTCCGTCGACCCCGCGGCGATGTGCGACGACCGGGACACTCCGACGATCTCGTGGCCGAACTATCACTCGGGCGCCAATGGCGATTACCAGCCGGTGCTCGCGGAGGAACCCGTGCACGCGTTGTTGCGCACAACGCGAAGTGCGAGCGGGCGGATCGACCACTTTCCCGCGCACCCGCACGAGGGATCGGTGTCCGCCGATCTCCCCTTCGCCACCGTTGTGGCGCAGGGCAGAAGCACGGCGACCGCTCGCCGGTTCAACCTCGCTGTCGCGCTCGACGGCGAACGGGGGCCCGACGGCGCACCGATGGGCCGGGCTGTCGCCGAGTCGACGTTCCACCATTTCGCGGACTACAACTGGGACATCGAGTGCGGGGCGCCGACGTTCGTCACCGAACCGCCGGGGGGCCAGATGAAGGCCGACCCACGTCCCCTGGTCGTCTTCAAGGACTACGTCCGCAACCTCGCGGAGTGGCTCGACGAAAGCGATCGACCTCAGTTGGGATGCAGCGCCCCATCACGAGGTTTAGTGTTTCAGTGACAGAACCGTTGAGTGGCCGGGCGAGGTGCGGTATGCGACCCGCCTAGCGTCACAAGTCAATCGAAGGCGGTGGGGTCGAGTTGATCATCGTTGGCCGGGTATTCGCAGCCTCTGCACTCATTGCGTCGGCGGTGTCGTCACCGCTCATCGCCGCGCCCGTCGCATCGGCGGCACCGTGTTCCGACGTCGAACTGATCTTCGCGCGCGGCACGTTCGAGCCCGCGGGCGTCGGTAGAACGGGCCAGGCGTTCGTGGATTCTCTTCGGACGAAGCTCGGCGACAGATCACTCGACGTCTATCCGGTGAACTATCCGGCATCGCTCGACTTCCAGACGGCCGCAGAGGGTGTCATCGACGCCAGCAACAAGGTCCAGGCCACGGCCGCCGAATGCCCCGACACCAAGATCGTCCTCAGCGGTTTCTCGCAGGGCGCCGCGGTCGCCGGATACCTGACGGCCGATTCGGTGCCCGACGGCTTCCAGATGCCCGCCGGGCTGACAGGTCCGATGCCGCCCGCCGTCGCCGACCACGTCGCCGCGGTCGCACTGTTCGGGAAGCCGTCGAGCGGGTTCCTGCAGATGATCGCCAATACCGCTCCGCCGATCACCGTCGGACACCTGTATGCGGCCAAGACCGCCGATCTGTGCATTCCCGAAGACCCGGTCTGCTCGCCAGCGGGCGGCGACAGCAACGCCCACAACCTCTACCCGGCACTGGGCCTGACGGATCAGGCCGCGGACTTCGTCGCGCAGAAGATATCGTCGGCCCCGAAGACGGCGGCCACCGTCAGGTAGGGTTCCCCCGCTCGTCGCAGGGCGCCTGCACGCCCTTTTCGATCCGATCCAGCGTACGAGTCATCTCTGCGGGCTTGATGCTGCCGCTCCCGCCCGTATAGGGGTGGTCGAGGAAGACCACGAGCAGCATCCCCGCGGTGATGATCGCGGAGACGAAAGCGATCGGTATGGCCTGGAAGAATGCGGTTTCGCGCTTGTCCGCCTGGGCGACCATGTAGCCGAGGGTCGCCAACGCCCCGATGCCCAACGCGAGCCACAGCGGCACGGGAAGGAACGGAGCCGCCTCCGCAAGCCGTTCGCGCCTGCCGTCCCGGCGTTGAGCGGTCTCGTCGAACCACTGCGCGTAGGCCGCCTCCTGCCGCGACTCGAGCGGCGCGGCTTTCGTGAAGTCGCTGTGCAACCTGTCGACCCACGACTCCACCAACGCGCTGGATCGGGCTTGTTCCATCGCGGGCCATTCGTCGTGGACCACTGCGCGTCCGTAGCAGACCAGGTCTCCGCGCAGGTCACCGCCAGTCGGCTGAGGGAAAACGTCGGCCACCGCGCTGAGTTCCGTCACCGCGACGGCCTCGATGCTCGCGCCTTCACGCGCACGCTGAAAGCTCTGCAGCGAGAAGAGAATCACGAAAGCCAGCATCACCGCGAACATCGTGCCGATCACCGAAAGCGATCCCGCGCTACGCGGCAGGTCGGTGAACCAGCCTCCTTCCGGTGCGCGTCGGCGAACGAGGAGCTTGGCGGTGACGGCAGCCGCGACCACGACGAGGACGATGATCGGGGCGAGCCACGTCAGCACGGCTGACCACTCTATTGCTGAGGCGGCCCCGAAAACGGCGATTCAGCACGTCACACGGAGCACAGCGTCTCGGACAGCTCCCACAAGGATTGCGCGCGTTCCGCATCGACGGCATACGGCGCCACCTGGTCGCGGACTGCGCAGTCAGCCAGATAGACCGCGCCGGTGCCGTCCAGCGTAGGCGCGACGGCCGCCCAGACCTGGGTTGCCGCGCCCTGCTCCGGAGTCAGCACCTCCATCGCGCGTACGCCTGTCTCGCCGGTGATCTCACGCTGCCCGGCCAGTGCCGTGATGGCGGCGACATCCTCGCGTGACATGTGCCGCGCCAGCTTGGTCGCGACCATCCCGGGGTGCACCGCGTACGCGCGAACGCCCGCGTCACGCATCCGCCGGTCGGTCTCGACGGCGTGCAGGACGTTGGACGTCTTGGAGGCTCCGTACGCGTGGAACTTGTTGTAGTCGCGCCGATGCCAGTTCGGGTCGTCGAGGTCGACGTCGGCCAGTTTGTGTCCGTCGGACGACAGGTTCACCACGCGCGCGCCGTCTGCGGCCGCAAGCATCGGCGCAAGCAGACGTGTGAGTTCGAAGTGGCCGAGATGGTTTGTGCCGAACTGTGTTTCAAAGCCGTCAGACGTGCGGCCGAACGGCGTGAACATCACACCGGCGTTGTTCATCAGGATGTGGACGGCGGGCACGGCATCGGCGATCGCGGCCGCCGCAGCGCGCACGTCGGCCAACGAGGTCAGGTCGAGCGTCGTGGTGGTGACCCGCGCATCGGCGACGGCGCCGCGGACCCACTGCTCGGTGTCGGTCAACCCCTCACGGCTGCGCCCGGCCAGCACGACGTGCGCACCGGCCGAGGCCAACGCCCGCGCCGACTCCCTGCCGAGGCCGGATGTCGCGCCGGTGATCACACACACCTTGTCCGTGAGGTCGAACCCGTCCACGATGTCCATCGCCGTGGGCCGCCGGGCCTGTCCGGTCACGCGGTATTCCCATCGACGCGCACGGTCAACGCTCCTCGAAACAGCTTGGCGGACAGCTGCACTCAACCTAGAGGAAGTGGCGGGTGGACCTGGCCACCGTGTAGCCCGCCGAGAAGGTCTTCTCGATGACCTGACACTTGTTGTCGTGCAGGCATTCGAGCTCGAGAACGACGCCGCCGCCGGGAAGAGGTCTGCTCTCCAGGACTTTGTAGTGCTGGCAACCGCCATCGGCGTCGTAGATGGGGTCGCCGCAACGGACCTTCTCGATGGGCACTCGGTCCCCGTCGTCGGAAGAGGAAGACATAGCACGAGGGTAGGCCGCGGGCCGCACGCCGAACGTGAAATCACGGCGAAAAGACGGCCCGAGAATCGCAGCCGATGCACGGTCGGCGGGCGGACCGGATGCGCCTCCGCTGTCGGCGCAGGCGCGCATACTCGGCTCATGGCCAAGCACAAACTGTTCTGCGTACCCGGAACCTGGGAAGCGGTGGCGGCGGCGAACGGTGATCCGGGCGGCATCACCCCCGGCGCCGAAATCGGCATGCTGCGCGGTATCACCGACCTCCTCAACCGCAACGTCTTCGACATCGTCTACGTCAACTATCCGGCCAGCTTCGGCCCCATCCCCGGGGGCGGTGAGGACCTGCTGGAGGCTCTCGGCAACCCCTCGTACCTGAAGTCGCGCGACATGGGCGTCGCCGAGGTCAAGCGACTCATCGGTGAGCATCGGGGCTCATTCGGACTGCTCGGCTACAGCCAGGGCGGGGCAGTGGTCTCGATGGTCGGACGCGAACTGGTGTCGGGCTCACTGGCAGCCAGACAGCGCGACTGCAAATGGCTGCACGCGATCGCCTCGCCGCACCGCGGCCGGGGCAGGACGTTCCACCTCGGCAATCAGTTGGCCTACGAGGGCATCTCCGGCGACAACATCGTCAACTCCGGAATCATCGACTGGTTCGACTACTGCCTGCCCGGGGACATCTACGGCAACGCCGACATCCGTGGCACCTACCTCAAGCAGGGCTACGACCTCGTCACCCCGCTGTCGCTGACCGACCCCTTCACGATGATCGCGCAGATCGCGGCGAATCTCGCGGGCTGGCTGCAGTCGGGTGAGCTGGGGCCGCTGTCGATCTTCCGGGCCGTGAAGACCGGGTTCGACCTCGGTGTCTTCCTGCGCGACTTCCCGCACGACAAGTACGGCGTGTGGGACATCATCCCGGGATGGACGGCCCTGCGACACTCGGCCAACCACCTGAACTTCTGGGGTCCGCGCATTCCGGCGACGATCAACGTCTAGCCGCGCCCATGAGAATCGGATTCATCGGACTCGGCAACATGGGCTCGGCGATGGCCGCCAACCTGGTCAAGGCCGGCCATGAGGTCACCGTCTACAACCGGTCGCGCAGCAAGGTCGACGCGCTCGCCGCAGAGGGGGCACAGCGCGCCGACACGGTCGCGGAGGCATGCCGGGGGGACGTCGTGTTCACGATGCTCGCCAACGACGAGGCCGTCGCCGGAGTCGCGTTCGGCGACGGCGGGATCCTGGCCTCGCTCGGCGACGGCGCCGTCCACGTATCCGCGTCGACCATCAGCGTCGAACTCTCGGGGCGCTTGACCTCGGCCCACCTCGAAGAGGGCCAGCGGTTCGTGGCGGCCCCGGTGTTCGGTAGGCCCGAGGCGGCGCAGGCCGCGAAGCTGTTCGTCGTCGCCGCGGGCGAGCAGGCAGCACTCGAGGCGGTGGCGCCCGCCTTCGACGCCGTCGGCCAGCGCACGTTCGTCGTGTCCGACGAACCGAAGACCGCGAACCTGGTCAAGTTGAGCGGCAACTTCCTGATCACGTCGGTGATCGAGTCGCTCGGTGAGGCGATGGCGCTCGTGGGCAAGGCCGGGGTGGACAAGCACACCTACCTCGACATCCTCACCTCGACGCTGTTCGGCGCTCCGATCTACAAGACCTACGGCGACCTCATCGCCGGGGAGCGGTTCCAGCCGGCGGGTTTCGCGGCTTCGCTGGGCCACAAGGACATCCGGCTCGTACTCACCGCCGCCGAGGAATTGCAGGTGCCGATGCCGGTCGCCAGCCTGGTGCGCGATCGATTCCTGACCCTGCTCGCCCGCGGCGGCGCGGACCTCGACTGGTCGGCGGTCGGCGCGCTCGCCGCGTGGGAGGCAGGGGGAAGCGACCCGACTGAACCCTAGGTCGAGACGACTCCGCGCAGCCCCTCGGCGCCGAAGACCGGTTCGAGCATCGCCGAGTAGTCCGGGCCGCGGCGCACCAGGACACCGCCGTCGACGTTGATGACCTGACCGGTGATGTAGCTGGCGGCATCGCTGAGCAGAAACAGCGCGGCGTTCGCGACGTCTTCGACCTCTCCCGGCCGTGGCAGCGGTGTGATGGCGGCGTAGTCGGCGCTCAGTTCAGGCGAATCCAGTACCGGCGCAACGAGTTCGGTGCGGATGAGGCCCGGTCGGATGCAATTCACCCGCACCCAGGAGGGGCCGAGTTCGTCGGCGGCGAGCTGCATCAGGTGGTCGATGCCCGCCTTCGACACCCCGTAGGCGCCGAACCACCGGTGGGTGTTGCTCGCGGCGATCGACGAGATCCCGATGAACGAGCCGCCGCCGCCGCGCACCATCTCACGGGCCGCGTGCTTGAGCACATACATCGTGCCGTTGATGTTCAGGTCGACCGTGCGCCGCCACAGCTCGGAGTCGACCTGCGTGATCGGTCCGATCGTTTCGCTGCCGCCCGCGCAGTGCACGACGCCGAACAACGCGCCCGTCCACGCCGTCGCCGCCTCGACGACGCGGCTGACCTCGTCCTCGTTGGTGACGTCGGCGGGCTCGTAGAGCACCGCGCCCCCGCCGTCGTCGGCGTGCGGCTTGATCTCGTCGGCTGCGGCGGCCAGCTTGTCGGCGTTGCGGCCGACGAGCATCACCTTCGCCCCAGCCGCGGCGGCGGCCGTGGCCACCCCCTTGCCGATTCCGCTGCCACCGCCGGTCACCAGGACCGTCTTATCCGCCAACGAGAGCCGCACCGCTACTCCTCACGCAAAACTGGAACAGGTTCTCGTTATGGAACCACGCACG
>DATEIG010000432.1:0-4414 GCA_035279185.1 Mycobacterium sp. | reverse complement strand
AGCCAGTACTCGCGAATCCGTGAGAGCAGGAACACCTCGTAGTCCATCGAGAGGCCGAAGGCGATGCAGAACAGCAGCACCGGCATCGTCACGGCGAGCGTGCCGGTAACCGTTGTGCCGAGCCCGCCGAGATGGCCCTCCTGAAATATCCACACCAGGCCGCCGAACGCCGCGGTCAGCGACAACACGTTGAGCGCCAATGCCTTGAGGGGAAGCACCACGCTTCCGGTCAACAGGAAGAGCATGATGACGGTCGTCGCCGCGATCACCGCGAGAACCGCGGGCACTCGGCCGGTCACGGCCGCGACGATGTCGCGATTGCTCTGCGCGACACCGGTCATCTCCACCAGGGCCCGGTCGGGTGGCGGGACATCGTGCAGAAGGTCGAGCTGATGCTCCGACGCCTGGGAAGCCGTCGGTACGGAGCTGCCCACGGTGAGGAACGCCTTCCCGTCGGCGAGGCCTGTGGGGGCTGAGGGCGGACCGGTCCGCTGTCCGGCGGTGTACGTGCCGTCCGGTGCGGCGACGAACGCGACGTCGGGCACGTTGGACAGCGCGGCGGCGTACCGCGAGAGCTCGTACGGTGTCACGGTGCGGACGTCGGGAAGCACGACGGTCACCGCCGCCGCGGAGTTCGTCGCGAAGTCGGCGCGCAGTTCGTCGCCGACACGATGTGCCGACGCCGACGCAGGCAGCACCTGCTCATCGGGGAAACCCCATTTGACACCGAGGAAGGGTGTGCCGAGCAGCAGCAGGAACGTGACGACGGCCAGCCCAAGAGGAACGGCGCGACGACTCACCGACTTGGTGGTGCGGTACCAGAAGGTGTCGTGCACCGCCGGTTTGACCGGTTCGGGACGGCGGAGCGCCCGGCGCAGCAACCGCCGCACGTCGAGGGCGTCGAGCCGCGCGCCGAGAAGGGTGATGGCCGCCGGTGTCACGACGAGCGCGGCACACGCCGCGAACGCCACGACCGACACGCCCGCGTAGGCGAAGGATTTGAGGAAGTACATCGGGAACATCACCATCGGAAGCATGGAAAGCCCGACGATCAGCGACGAGAAGAGCACCGTTCGCCCCGCGGTCGCCATGGTCCGTGCCAACGCCTGCTCCCGCGAGAAACCGTCGGCGAGCTCGTCGCGGTATCGCGACAGGATGAGCAAGGTGTAGTCGATCGCCAGCGCGAGTCCCATGGCGGTTGCGAGGTTGAGCGCGAAGATGGACACGTCGGTGAAGTACGTCGTCAGGCGCAGCACGGCCATGGTCCCGAAGATCGCCATCGCGCCGACCATGATCGGCAGCGTCGCGGCGACCAGGCCGCCGAAAATCCACACCAGGACCAGAAAACTCAGCGGAATCGCGATGGATTCCATACGCAGGAGATCCCGCTCGGTCTGCTTGTTGATCTCGGCGTTCACGGTGGCCGGTCCGCCCGCTTCGACGGTGATCCCGTCGCGGTCCTGCGCGAACCGCTCCGACAAGTCGGCCGCGTACGTCGCTGTCGTGCTCTCGTCGCCGACGAGCCCGGCGACGATCAACCCTGATCTGCCGTCTTTGCCGGTCAGTCCTGCACCCGCGTCGGGGGGAAGGTTCCACGGGGACTCGACGAACGCGACGCCGGGCGTGCTCTTCAACTCGTCAACGATGCCGGTGGCCATCGTGACGACCTGCGGGTCTCGCACGCCGCGGTCGGAGCTGACAAGGAGAAGGAATTGCATGTCCGGCCGGTCGAAGTCCTCGGCGAGGATTGCGGAAGCTCGGGACGACTCCGATGTGGGGTCGCGAAACCCGCCGCCCGACAGACTCTTCGCCACCGGCACGCCGAACACCGCGCAGCCGATGATCACCAGAATCGCGACGGCGAGCACCCGCCGTGGCGCCGACACAGCCATCTTCGTCAAGCTGTGAAGCACGTCTCGCCCTCCCGCTTCGGGCCGTCGGTGAAACTTCGGGGCATCAAGAAGTCGGAACCGGCACAGCGTCGAGTTCGCCGGCGATCCGCTTGGCGACGTGCTCGGATTGTTTCGCGACGAACGAGATGAGTCCAGGGCGCGACAGGAATCCGATGAACCGCAGGCCCGGCGCCGCTGCCTCGACGCCGACAGATGTCGGTACACCCCGTTCGTCGAGCACCCCAAGGTGTCCGACGATCGTCTCGAGGCCGCGGACGTATCCGGTCGCGCAGATGACGGCATCGGGCTCGAGCACCTTGCCGTCGATCAGCAGCGCAGCGCCGCCGTAGAACCGATCGATGGTGGGAACGACCTCGAAGACCCTTGCGCGGATGGCGTGGATCACCTCTTTGTCCACGATCACCGGCGCGCGGCCCAGGCGCTTGCCGCGCTCGAACATTCCCTCCGCGGGCATCGGCAGGCCGTAGTCGGTCAAATCGCCCACGTTGATCCGCTGCGCAAGCCGAGACATGTTGTCGGCCAACCAGACCGGGGAGTCATACAGGCGATTTGCGATGTAGTCCGAGGGGAAGCCGCCCGGCAACGCGCGAATCGCGATGTGCGGCGAGGTCCGCACAGCCAGCCACGCGGCCGAGGCACCTCCGGTGGCGACGTCGTGCACGATTTCCATAGCCGATGATCCGGCGCCGACCACCAGGACACGCTTGCCTGCGAACGGGGCGGGGTTGCGATATTGCGACGAGTGCAGCACGTCGCCGGTGTAGGTGTCCAGGCCGGGCCACTCGGGAATCTTCGGCGTGTGCTCGTAGCCGGTGGCCATGACGACCTGCCTGGCCAGGATGTCGCCCGACGTCGTCGTCAGGTGCCAGCCGCCGCCCGGCGCCTGGTCGACGCGGGTGAGCTGGGTATCGAGCAGCAGCTCGATACCGTCTTCGTGCGCGTGTCTGTCCAGGTGCTCCACCACTTGGTCACGCGTCGGGAACACGCCGGTTCCCTTGGGATACGGACGATTCGGCATATGGGAGGTGCGTCGTCCGGTGTTGAGCTTCAACCGGTCGTAGCGCGCCTTCCACGACGACCCGACATGGTCGGCGCGGTCCACGAGCAGCGGACGAAGTCCCCTGTCCGACAGACTCAGCGCGGCGGCTACGCCGGAAGGGCCCGCACCGACGACGACGACCTGGTGTTCACGCATGTCTTCCCCCTGGCTTCAGAGTTTGCGCCGCAGCGCCTTGAGCACTGCCCCGGTTGACGACCGTCCGCCCACGGTGATCCGAACGCCGCCGTCGACATAGTGCTTGACGCGGACGCCTGCCTCATCGTCGAACACATCGCTCCACGCTCGGCCCACGCCGGGCAGGTACACGAAGTTCGCGTGCCCGTCGGCGCACTGAACACCCATCGACCGCAATCTCATACGGAGATTGCGGCGTTCCGCCGTGATGGTGCGAATACGCTGTTGCAGTTGGCTTTCCGCCTGGTAGGACGCTGACACGGCCACCAGACTGCTGATGCCCATGCCGAACGGAAGCTGCATGGCCCACAACTTGGCGGCCAATTCCCAAGAGCTGAACGCATAGCCGATCCGCAGGCCGGCCAGCCCGTATGCCTTCGAGAAGGTGCGCATCACGACGACATTCGGGAATCGCTCCACCAACGACACCGAGTCGAGCCGGTAACCGGGCGCGACGAACTCGGCGTAGGCCTCGTCGAGGATCACCACGGTGTCTTTCGAGAGCCGGTTGAGGAACTTCTCGATGTCTGCGGCGGATTCCACTGTCCCCGTGGGGTTGTGAGGGCGGCAGATACCGACAACGCGTGCGCCGACCGCAGCGTCTGCCATCGCGTCGAGGTCATGGTGACCGTCCTCGGCGAGGGGTACCTTGACGGTGACCAGTCGAGTCATGGCGGCGACGATCGGATAGCCCTCGAAGGTGGGGTCCGCAATGACGATCCGATCTCCGGGGTCGGTCACCGCCTGCATCACCTGCATCATCACTCCGGTGGCACCGGCACCCAGGCTGACCTGCGCTTCGGGCACCCCGATTCGGTTGGCGATCAATCGACGAAGTCGCTCCGGCAGGAAGTCGGGGTACCGATTGGCCGCCAGCATCGATTCGATCAGCGCCGCTCGGACCGCAGGCAACGGGGCGAACGGACTTTCGTTGAGAGACAACGCCGTCGGGTCGACCGCGTTCGGCAGGTGAGCGGGTTCGAAGGGCGGAGCCTTCTGCGTAAGCGGGATCACTCCCGGCTCTGCGGCGATGGTCATGTGTGTCGATCCTTCGTTGGTGGGACGAGGACAGCAGCCGAGTGGGCCAAGGCCTAGATCGCGGCTTGGGTTTCCATGGCGGGGGTTTGGCGCATCCAGTCGGGGGTGATGGGGAGGCCGTTGTGGTGGCGGTATTCGGCGATGGCTTTGAGGTTTTTGAGTTCCAGTTCGTGGCCGGCGCCGAACATCTCCCAGAAGTCACCGACCCAGACCGGGCGTTCGGGGGGTG
>DATEIG010000431.1:0-4138 GCA_035279185.1 Mycobacterium sp. | reverse complement strand
TTCCGGTCGGTCTGGCCAAGGGTGGCGCCACGGCGCAACAGGACCTGACCGATCCGACCAAGCTCGTGAGCAAGCCGGCCGACGAGTTGGGCAACCTGCCAGTCATCTCGGGCGGAGGAGCGGGGCTGCCGTCGCTGCCAGGCTTGAGCGCCCCGAATCTGCTCAACTCCGGCGCCAACAAGCCAGCGGGGACATCGACGCCCGGTGCCGCGAGCCCCGTCAAGAACTTCACCGACCAGGTCAACGACGCGGTGAAGAAGGTGACGGGCGGGCTCGGCCTGGACAAGAAGCCTGCGGCATCCACTCCGTAGGCGACGGCGGATTCTTGCCGCCGCCCTTATCGTCACCCTTGTGGCCTCCGCACTGATCGTCGCGATCCGGACACAGCAGCGTCGGCTGATCTACTTTCCGACGCGTGACCCGGTGCCGCCCGCTGCAGCATTCCTGCCCGGCGGCAGAGACGTCGTGCTCGACACCGAAGACGGTAAGCAGCTCTGCGCCTGGTACCTGCCCTCCGAAAATCCGACGCCGGGACCCGGTGTCGTCGTGTTCAACGGCAATGGGGGAGACCGCTCCGGACGCGCGCCCCTTGCGCTCGGGCTGTCGCGCCTCGGCCTGTCGGTGCTGCTGTTCGACTACCGCGGCTACGGCGGCAACGACGGCACCCCGTCGGAGAACGGTCTCGCCGCCGACGCTCGTGCCGCGCAAGCCTGGCTGGCCGCGCAGCCCGAGATCGATCCCCAACGGATCGTCTACTTCGGCGAATCCCTCGGCGGCGCAGTATCTCTCGGTCTCGCGACGGAGCGGCCGCCTGCCGCGCTCGTGCTCCGTTCGCCCTTCACCTCGCTCGCCGAGGTCGGCAAGGTGCATTACCCGTGGCTGCCCGTCGGCTGGCTGCTGATCGATCGCTTTCCGTCGATCGACCGCATCGGCTCCGTCGCCGCCCCGGTGATGATCGTCGCGGGCGACCGCGACGACGTCGTCCCCGAATCGCTGAGCCGCAAGCTCTACGACGCCGCGCCCGACCCCAAGAAGTACCTTCTCGTGCCAGGCACCGGCCACAACGACCCGGAACTCGCCGACGGCCGACGCATGCTCGACGAGGTCGGGAGGTTCCTGTCTGAGGCCAAGGTGCTGTAGAGATACTGAACGGGTGAAACCCGCGATCTGTGAACAGTTCGGCATCGACTTCCCGCTCTTCGCCTTCAGCCACTGCCGCGACGTCGTGGCCGCGGTGACCAACGCCGGCGGGTTCGGTGTTCTCGGCGGTACCGCGTACACCCCGGAGCAACTCGACCAGGAGTTGTCCTGGATCGACGACCAGGTCGGCGGCAAGCCATACGGTCTTGACCTGATCGTGCCCGCCAAATTCGAGGGCAAGGGCGAGAAGATCAGCTCCTCGGATCTCGCCGCGCGCATCCCCGACGAGGTACGCGGCTACGTGCACGACATCCTCGCCGCCCACGACATCGAGTCGGACCCGAAACCGTTCATCGGCGGTTCCTCACTGGCGGGCACCACCGGTCGCGAGCTGCTCGAGGCGGCGATGAGCCACCCCATCAAGCTCATCGCCAACGCCCTGGGCGTGCCGCCGGACTACATGATCGAAGCGGGCAAGGAGCGCGGCATTCCCGTCGCGGCGCTCGTCGGCGCCAAGGAGCACGCCGCCAAGCAGGTCGCCGCGGGCGTGGATCTCATTGTCGCGCAGGGGACGGAGGCCGGCGGCCACTGCGGCGAGGTCTCCACGATGGTGTTGGTGCCCGAGGTCATCGAGGCGATCGACGGGGCCGTGCCCGTGCTGGCCGCAGGCGGCATCGTCACCGGCAGGCAGATGGCCGGGGCCGTCGCGATGGGCGCCGACGGTGCGTGGACCGGATCGGTGTGGCTCACCACCGAGGAGGCCGAGACCGCGCCGCACACCAAGGAGAAGTTCCTCAAAGCGACGTCGCGCGACACCATCCGCTCCACAGGTCGCACGGGAAAGCCTGCCCGACAGCTTGTTTCGGACTGGACCAACGCCTGGGCGCCGACGCCGGGTGGTCACGAGACCTTGCCGCTGCCATTGCAGTCCATGCTCTGTGAGCCGGTCATCCGCCGAGTCGATGTGCTTGCCTCACAGGGACATCCAGGCGCGCAGGCGCTGGCCACCTACTTCGTCGGGCAGGGGGTGGGTCTGATGAACAAGGTCAAGCCCGCGCGCGAGGTCGTGCGTGAGTTCATCGAGGACTACCTCGCGGCCACCGAACGGCTCAACAACTCGCTACCCGACTGACCACTCGATCACCGGCGGCCGCACCGCCGCGCACAGCGGCTGCCCCTTGCCGTCGGTGAGCCCGAGACGGCCGACGAGCAACCCCGATTCGGCGGCCTTCTCCAGAGTGTCGGCGGGCACAGCGCCGAGCATGACCTTCGCGCGGCGAAACATCTCCATGCGGCCGTCCGGGTCGACCGAGCCCCAGTTCAGGTAGATGAAGCGGTCGCCCGGTCGGCCTTGAATGTAGGGGCCGCGGACATCGGAACCGTTCACCTCGCAGTCGACGGTCCACGTCACCTCTGCGGCGTCGCCGGGTTGCAGATTCAGCAGCTCGGGCGGCCGGCGCTTGGTCTGCATACCGACGTGCACATTCGTGTAACCGGGAAAGTTGTGACCGGGCGGGCAGTCACGGCCGGGGAGGTCGGTACCGACGATGCGGATCTGCACGCACCCATTGTCGCAGTCAGTCGGTGAAGGTGATGCGCACCGAGATGGGGTCGCTCTGCAACGCGCGCATGCCGAGCGCGGTGGCCGACTGGCTGAGCTTGCTGTCTCCGCCGAAGCTGCGGGCTCTGGCGACGACGTCGTCGTCGGGCGCGAATGCCGCTGTGCCGCTTCGCCATTGATTGTCGACGCGAACCCGGACCGTCGGGTTGGCCGTGATGTTGTGCGCCCAGCCTGCGCGCCTGCCGTGCTGCGAGATGACCCAGACGCCCGTTTCGTCGGCGCGGCCGGTGAGTGGCACCCGCCGCGGCTGACCGGTCTTGGCCCCGGTGGTCTCCAATTCGACGGTCGACGACGCCCGGATGCCGACCCGATCCAAAGCGGAGACCAGCGGGTTGACGAGGGTCCGACCGACCTGTCGCTCGATCTTGAACTTGCGGAGCGCCTTGCGGGCATCTGTCGTGGCCATGCGACGACGATAGTAGAACGATCACTCAAATACAACAGTCAACGATCATCGGGCATGCGCCGAGCGTGCGTGCACTGCGACGATTCGGGCGACATTGCGCAGCCACCGCACGTTGGGCGGCTGACCTCAGAGCATCCTCGCCAGTTGCCCGTTGCGCCGGACGACGGTGTGGCTGAGCACCAACCCGACGTGCACAGCGATCACGGCCAACAACACCAATTGCGCCGCGATGTGCGCGACGAGCCAATCGTCTCCGGTCGCGATCAGCAGCAGGCCGGATGCGGGAACGACGAACAACAGCAGAAGCAGAAGCTTCTCCAGCGCCGTTTCCAGCCGGCGCTCACCGGGCCGGAGGTACGGCGCCCACGGCGGTAGCGGTGTCAGCCGTCGCCACAGCACCCGCATCAGACCCAACAGGATGATCGAGAAGCCCAGCAGGACATGGACTTCCGGGAGCGACACACCGTCGGCGAAGACGTCGCCGGAGACGACGTCCGAGAACGCGGTGGCCATGTAGTCGTCCTCGCGGGCGTCGAGGTCGTCCTCGAGCCGGTCGATCTCGTCCTTGAACGCGTCCTCGGCCGCCTCGCCGCGCTCCTTCGCGAGGTCCTTGCCCGCGTCCTCGAGCGCGTCGATGCGGTCCTTCTCGCGATCGAATGCGGCGTCGTCGGCCTCCATCGTCAGACCGACCGCGAACTGGCCGAGCAGTGCGAGCGCCGTCAGCCAGTGGAGGACCTTGGTGGCGACGCCGTACCCGTGTTCGCCGTTGCGCAGAGGCATGCCGCCGAAGCTAGCCGAGGAAGCAGAACTTGTCGGTGCATCGAACTAGTGTTCGAATCATGAGCCGTAGCCGGGAGGACATCGAGGTGGCGTACAAAGGCCTCGACGCTGCGCTCGACGCGGTTGCGGCGCTGTCCTATGACGTCCTCACGGTGACCGAGAAGAAGGACCTGCTGGTACGGCTGGAATCG
>DATEIG010000430.1:0-9037 GCA_035279185.1 Mycobacterium sp. | reverse complement strand
CGACTGGACGCGTTTCAGCGCTCCGGCATGGGCGTCTCGCCGTCGTGGAGCGTCTTCTGTGTGGACAGCGGCATCGCGTTCACGCCGAACATCGGCGTGGACGGCGATCTGCGCATCCGCATCGATCCGGCCGACCTGCGGCTTGTCTCCGACGGCATCGCCTGGGCGCCGGGTGACCTCACCGACCAAGAGGGCAATGCCGCCGACCTGTGTACCCGCTCGCTGCTCAAAGGCGTCGAATCACGCCTCAGCGCACAAGGTTTGACCGCGATGATCGGCGCCGAACTCGAGTGCACGATGCTGAACGAGGACGCGGGCCACGCGTCGACGCAGCCGTGGTCGCCGTACGGCGTGCGCACCTCGCTCGACCGTTCGGCTTTCCTCGTCGACCTCGCCGAAGCCGCCGAGCGCGCCGAGCTTCCGGTCGAGCAGATCCACACCGAGTACGGCCACGATCAACTCGAGGTGTCGCTGGCGCCCTCGACCCCGGTCGCCGCCGTCGACACCGTCGCCGCCGCCCGCATCGTGATCGGGCGAACGGCCGCCAGGCACGGCCTGCGGATCTCCTTCTCCCCCGTGCCGTTCGAAGGGGAAGCGGGTAACGGCGCACACCTGCACCTGTCCCTCGCCGACGGCGACGGGCCGCTGCTGTCCGGCGGCGACGGCCCCCACGGCATACGCCGCGAAGGCGGGTCCGCCATCGCAGGCGTGCTGCAGACGCTGCCCGACCTTCTCGGTGTCTACGCCGGTTCGGTGCTGTCGTCGGCGCGGCTGAAGCCGGGCAACTGGGCAGGCGCCGCGCAATGCTGGGGTTTGGAGAACCGTGAGGCGGCACTGCGATTGATCGCCGCCACGCCCGGCACACCGCACGGCGCCAACATCGAGCTCAAGCTCATCGATCCGACTGCCAACCCCTACCTCGCCGCGGTGGGCTTCCTCGGCAGCGCGCTGCGCGGCATCGAGCAAGGCCTGGAGCTTCCCGCCGAGGTGCCCAAGGATCCGTCGAAGTCGTCGCAACCCCCGGCCATGTTGCAGACCGATCAGAAGACGGTGATCACGGCGCTGGAGAACTCGGCCGTCGCCGCGGACCTGTTGTCCCCGTCGGTGATCGAAGGTCTGGTCGCGGTCCGGCGCTACGAGATCACCACCTTCGGCGACCGGCCACAGGCCGAGACCACCCAGGCGCTACGCCTGGCCTGGAGCTGCTGACCACCGTGAGACCCTCGAGAAGAAGGAGACGGCGATGACCACGGAAACCCCCGCCGGGGCGCCGGACGACGTCGATCAGATACCCCGCAGGCAGCTGCCGTTCTGGGTGGCGCTGGCCCTGTCGGTCGCGCTCGTCGGTCCGACTCTGGCGATGTCGGGCAACGGCCAGGGCCTGATCGGCACCGTCGGAAAGTCGATTCCGCTGGTGTTTTTGATCGGGCTCGTCGGCGTCTCACTGGTCGGCTACAGCTTCGTGCGGCTGACCCGCCACCTCAACCACGCGGGATCGTCCTACGGCCTGGTCGGCGGCACCATCGGGCCGAGGGCCGGCTTCTTCGCGGGGTTCGCGATGCTCGGCGCGTACTGGATGTTCTCGATCGGCACGCTGGCGCTGACCGCCGCCTTCACCAACGCGTTCATCACCGAGCTGCAGGCGGACAGCGAAAACCCCTCTACGCCACCGTGGTTGGCGATCGTCGTGGTCGCCTTCGTGATCTCGTTCCTGCTCGCGGGCCGCGACGTCAAACTGCTCGCGAAGATCCTGTTGGCGATCGAGGGCCTCGGCATCCTCGCGATGGTGGTGCTCGTCGTGGTGATCTTCGCCAAAGGCGGTGCGCCGTCGACGGGTATCGATTTCTCGGTGTTCTCGTTCTCCGGTGGCGTCGAACCCTCCGCGGTGCTCGCGGGCGTCGTCGCGGCGTTCCTGTCCTGGGCGGGCTTCGAAGCGTGCGCGTCGATGGGTGAGGAGACCGACGACCCGGGGCGCAACATCCCGCGGGCACTGGCCGGCACCCTGCTGCTCACCGGCGTGCTGTTCGTCGTCGTGATGTTCGCTCAGGTCAACGGGTTCGGCACCGACCAGGCCGGCCTCGACGCGTTCCAGAACTCCGGAAACACGTTGGGCGACCTGGGCGGTACGTACGTCGGGCAGTGGTTCGGCCTCGTCGTGATCTTCACCGCGATCGTGTCGGCGTTCGGGTGCCACCTCGCGACGTCGGCGACCTCCGGCCGCATGCTGTACGCCTTCGCGCGCGACGGGTTCGGCCCGAAGGCTCTGTCGCACATCCACGCCGCCACCGGCGGACCGCGCCGCGCCACGTGGCTCGTCGTGATCGTCGCCGTGGTGGTCAACCTCATCTGCGGCGCGGTGGGCTGGCCCGACATGGGCACGGGCAACGATGCGATCGACACCTACTTCCTGTTCGCCGTAGCCGGTTCGGTGTGCCTGATGGTGTGCTACCTGCTGGTCGAACTGGCCGCGACGTGGTTCGTCGGCTCACCGAAGTTCCTGCGGGTACACGGCGGCAAGGGCAAGATCCCCGGCATCGTGCTGCCACTGCTCGGCGCGCTGGTGATCGTGGTGGTGCTGTGGTTCAACGTCAAGGACGCCGAAACATGGTCGGCAGCACCGCTTCTCGGCCTGTACTGGTGTGTCATCGGCGCGATCATCGCCCTCGCGGCATCCGGCATCGCCAAACGCGTCGGAGAATCGCTGTCGGCCGAGCTCAACCTGAAGGCACAGTGAGCACCCTCTACGAGCGGGACGAAGCCGCGATCGCAGGCATCGAGAAGCTCCGGTTCTTCCCGCTCGAGGTCGTCTCCGGACACGGGTCGACGCTCGTCGACCCCGACGGCCGCGAGCTGCTCGACCTCTCGGCGACCTGGACGGCATGCGGGCTCGGCCACGGCCACCCGGCCGTCGCCGAAGCGGTCAGCAGAGCAGTGCGCACGGCCCCCGGTGCGGGCGGGCTCTCGGCCGTGCACCCCGACTCGGTCGGGCTCGCCGAGGACCTGCTGGCGCTGGTGCCGGGACGCGGGGAACGCCGGGTTTACCTGGGCCACGCCGGTTCCGACGCGAACGATGTGGCGCTGCGGGCGTGCAGGCATGCGACGGGTAAGCGCACGGTGATCGCGTTCGAGCACAGCTACCACGGCGGCGTCGGTGTCGCCATGGGTGTTTCCGGTGTGCACGTCGACGCCGGCGCGCCAGCGGATGCCGACGCGGTGTTCCTGCCGTACCCCAACCCTTTTCGGCCGTCGGACGACGGCATCGACGCCGACGTCACGCGATGCCTCGACCTGGCGGAGAAGCATCTCGCGACGGGGTCCATCGCGTGCCTGATCGTCGAGCCGATCCTGTCCGACGGCGGCCTCGTCGTGCCGCCCGACGGCTTCCTTCTCCAGTTGCATGAGCGGTGCCGCGCCAACGGTGTTCCGATGATCTGCGACGAGGTCAAGATGGGCCTCGGTCGGCCAGGCACGATGCACGCCTTCGAGCACGACGGGGTCGTGCCTGACATCGTCACGTTCGGCAAGGTGCTCGGCGGTGGGCTGCCGCTGTCTGCCGCGGTCGGACCCGCCGAGATCCTCGACGAACCGCCCGCCGCCGCGCTGCTGACGACCGCGGGCAATCCGGTGTGCACAGCGGCCGGACGTGCGGTGCTGGCGACCATCGTCGCCGACAAGCTCGCCGAGCACGCCGCGAAAGTCGGCGCGGCGCTGCAGGATGCGCTGCGCGGACTGGCAGGCTCCCCGGGCGCGGACCGCATCGGCGAGGTGAGGGGACGGGGATTGGCGATCGGGCTTGAACTCGTCGACCCGCAGACCGGTGACCGCGATCCGCGCTTCGCCGCGCAGGTGGTCTACCGTGCGTGGGAGCTGGGAGCGGTCGTCTTCTACGTCGGCGGCAACGTCTTGGAGATCACCCCGCCGCTGGTGCTGACCGAGGACGAGGCGGGCCGGGCGGCCGCCATCCTCGGCGACGCGATCGCCGACGTCGCCGCGGGGAAGGTCGACGCCGAGGAGGTCGCGCGCTATGCCGGTTGGTGAGGTTGCCGACGTCTTCGACGGCGTCGAGGACCGGGTGCCCGAGGCGCTCGCCGACCACCTCCGCGACATCCGGCTCGTCGACCACCACGTGCACGGCGCCTTCAACGAACCCGTCGACAGGGCCGCGTTCGAAGCCTCGATCAACGAGGGCTCCACCGACCCGGTCCCCGACTTCATGACGATGTTCGACTCGCCGCTCGGCTTGGCGATACGGCGTTGGTGCGCACCGGTTCTCGGATTGCCTGCACACGCGCCCGCCGACGAGTACTGGAAGCGGCGCAGCGAATTGAGCCCCGACGAGCTGACCGCCGCGATGCTGACGCGGGCCGGCGTGTCCCGCTGGGTGGTGGACACCGGCTTCAAAGGCGACCTCATCAACACCCCGCAGCAGATGGCCGCGCTGAGCGGCAGGCCCGCGTCGGAGATCCTGCGCCTCGAGCGCCTCACCGAAGACCTGCTCGAGGGCGGGACCGACCCCGTCGACTACCCCGACGCGTTCCGCGAGGCTCTGCGGAATGCGGCCGACTCGCCCGACGTCGTCGGCACCAAGACGATCGTCGCCTACCGAACCGGTTTCGACATCGACTGGTCGCGTCCGACGGACATGACGGTCGTCGACGCCGCCACCGCTATCCGCGCCCAGGGCAACGACTTACGCGTCGACAACCCGGTCCTGATCGCGTTCGGAGTTCACGCCGCCGCCGACCACGGCCTGCCCCTTCAGGTGCATGTCGGGTTCGGCGACCGCGATCTCGACCTGAACCGGACCGACCCGCTGCTGCTGCTTCCACTTCTGCGCACGATGGTGCCGGTGCCGGTGCTGCTGCTGCACTGCTACCCGTTCCACCGTCAGGCCGGCTATCTCGCCCAGGCTTTCGACAACGTGAACTTCGATGTGGGACTTGCGATCAACTACCTCGGCAGCAGGTCGGTCTCACTGGTCGCCGAGGCGCTCGACACGGCACCGTTCGCCAAACAGATGTACAGCTCGGACGCGTTCGGTCCTCCCGAACTGCACCTCCTCGGTGCCGTGCTGTGGCGGCGCGCGATGGGACTCGTGCTCGGCGAGTGGGTGCGCGCGGGCGACTGCGCCGAAGCGGACGCGATCGCCGTCGTCGACATGATCGGCGTGCACAACGCCAACCGGGTGTACGGCCTCTAGGTCAGCACTTCGGGTTCGGGCCCTTTTGGGTGGCCACCCGCAGCACCGACTCGTCGACGCGGGCCTGCGACAGTTCACCCGCCGACAGCGCCTTCTCCAACCGGTCGAGCACCGCGGGGACCTCGTCGGTGGTGACCCACAGCCCCACGTCGGCACCGGCCTGCAGCGCGCGCAGCACCGCGTCGGCGACGCCGTAGCGCTGGTTGATCGCGCCCATGCTCGACAGGTCGTCACTGAACACCAGGCCGCCGAAGCCGGGTCCCCCGTAGCCGCCGGAGCGCAGCAGCCCGTAGGCGGCCGGGCTGAGGCTCGCGGGATCGGTGCCGGTGAGCCCCGGCACCTGCATGTGGCCGACCATGACGGCGACCGGCGCCTGCGTGCTCAGCGTCGCGTACGGGATCAGGTCATTGGCTTTGAGCTCGTCCAACGGCGGGGTGACGACGCCGCCCTCGTGCGAGTCGCCCGACGCGTGACCGTGACCGGGGAAGTGCTTGAGCACCGGCAGCACCCCGGCGTCGCGAAGACCCTGGGCATAGGCGCCCGCGTACTCGATCACCTGCTGCGGGTCCGAGCCGAACGAGCGGTCACCGATCACTTCGTCGTCGGACTCGGTTGTCGTGTCGACAACGGGCGCGAAGTCGATCGTGATACCGAGGCCGCGCATGGCCTGGCCGCGCTGGAACGCGACGCCGCGCACCTGGTCGGGCGTCATGGTCTGCGCCAGCACCCGCGGCGACGGCTGCGCCCCGATGAGGTTCGCCAGGCGCGACACCCGTCCGCCCTCCTCGTCCACGCTGACCGCGAGCGGCAGGGGGCTTGCCGAGTTGGCGATGTCGGCGAGCGGTGGGCCCATCATCGACAGGTCCGTCCAGCTGCCGATCATGATGCCGCCGACGTGCTGGTTCTCGACGACGGCGCGGGCGTCGTCGGCGCCGGTGACACCGACCATCAACAGCTGCGCCAGCTTGTCGCGGACCGACATCGACGCCAGCACGTCGCCGCATGCCGGTGGCGCAGGCGCGGCGGGCAGCGGGCTGTCCAGAGAGGTGTTGGAGGGGGCGGGCGACGCTTCGGGCTTCTCGGTGGTGGTCGAGCACGCCAGCAGCGAGCCGGTCACGGTCATCGCCACGAGAACACCGAGGACGCGGGGCAGGGCTGGTCGTTTACTCGCGCGAGCGCTCGTCAAGGCCATGGGGGTCATGCTGTCATGGCGCTACCGGACGGTGACGCGGTGGGAGATCTTGTGCTGATCGAGCCACCTCGACTCCCCCATCGGCATGATGTCGTCGACGCGCCTGCACACCAGCTCGACTAGGTCCTCTTGGGCGGACTCGCCCGGGTCGCCGCCCAACGCGGAACGCACCGCGTCGAACTGGTCGGGCGCCACCGACACCTCGTACTCGTAGTCGTCGCTGTCCTCGCCGCTGAACAGCAATTCGCCCGCGTCGGTGTAGCCGACCCACACCCGGCACGTCTCCGAGCGCCAGAACATGCGCTCATCTGCGGTCATGGCGCGCATGTTAGTTTGGCTCGCATGGACCGGTTTCTGGTGCCCGCTGCGGCAAGCATCGTTGTCGGCCTTCTGCTGGGCGCGGCCGCCATCTTCGGTATCACGCTGATGGTGCAGCAGGACACCAAGCCGCCGGTGCAGGCCGGCGATCCGGCGTCAGCCGTGCTGAACCGTGTCGAGTACGGCGACAGAAGTTAATTCCCGGGGAGCTGCGCTCCTGCCCTCCGCCGCTAGCCTCACCCCACTATCGCGCCGCTGGCTCTGGTTGGTCGCGGCGCTGTCGCTGGCCCTGACCTTCGCCCAGTCGCCGGGCAAGATCTCGCCGGACACCAAGCTCGACCTCACCGCCAACCCGCTCCGGTTTCTCACCCGTGCACTGAACCTGTGGAACAGCGAACTGCCCTTCGGGCAGGCGCAGAACCAGGCGTACGGCTACCTGTTCCCCCACGGTGCCTTCTTCCTTCTCGGCGATGTCGTCGGCCTGCCCGGCTGGGTCGTCCAACGGCTGTGGTGGGCGCTGCTGCTCGCCGCCGGGTTCTGGGGGCTGCTGAGGCTGGCGGAGGCGCTCGGCATCGGATCGCCGGGTTCGCGGGTCATCGCGGCAGCCGCGTTCGCGCTGTCGCCGCGCGTGCTGACCACGATCGGCGCGATCTCATCGGAGACGCTGCCGATGATGCTGGCGCCCTGGGTGCTGCTGCCGGTCGTGTTGGCGCTGCGAGGCGAGGGTCCCCTTCGGATGCTTGCGGCGCGGTCGGCGCTGGCGCTCGCGCTCATGGGCGCGGTGAATGCGGTGGCGACGCTCACCGGGTGTCTGCCCGCGCTCATCTGGTGGGCGTGCCACCGGCCGAACCGCGTGTGGGCGCGGTTCACCGCGTGGTGGGCGCTGTGCGCAGCGCTGGCCGTCGCCTGGTGGGTGGTCGCACTGGTCATGCTGGGCCGGATCAGCCCGCCGTTCCTCGACTTCATCGAATCCTCCGGCGTCACAACGCAATGGACGTCGCTCACCGAGGTGCTGCGGGGCACCGACAGCTGGACGCCGTTCGTCGCGCCGAACGCCACCGCAGGGGCGACGCTGGTCACCGGGACCGTCGCCGTGCTGGCCACCACGATCGTGGCCGCGGCGGGCCTCGCGGGCCTGGCGATGCGGGGGATGCCTGCCCGCGGCAGGCTGGTGACGATCCTGCTCGTCGGTATCACGCTGCTGGCGGCCGGCTACTCGGGCGGTCTTGGTTCGCCTGTCGCACATGCTGTTCAGACATTCCTGGATGCCGACGGCACCCCGCTGCGCAACGTGCACAAGCTCGAGCCACTGATCCGGCTGCCGCTGGTGCTCGGGCTCGCGCATCTGCTGGGCCGCATCCCACTGCCCGGCAGCGTGCCGCGGCGCGAGTGGACGCACGCCTTCGCCCATCCCGAGAACGACAAGCGGGTCGCGGTCGGCATGGTGGTGCTCGTCGCGCTCGCCGCGGGCAGCTCACTGGCGTGGACGGGACGGCTGACACCGCCGGGCGCGTTCGACGCGATCCCGCCGTACTGGCACCAGGCGGCCGATTGGCTCGACGAGCACAACACCGGGTCGCCGCCGGGCCGTGTGCTCGTCGCCCCCGGTGCCCCGTTCGCCACGCAGACATGGGGGTCGAGTCA
This sequence comes from Mycobacterium sp., assembly GCA_035279185.1. Taxonomy (GTDB): domain Bacteria; phylum Actinomycetota; class Actinomycetes; order Mycobacteriales; family Mycobacteriaceae; genus Mycobacterium. The sequence continues at coordinate 683 of DATEIG010000430.1, read as the reverse complement.
CGACGAGCCGCTGCAGGTGCTCGGCGGCAGTCCGTGGGGTGTGCGCGACTCGATCCCGCTGACGCCGCCGCAGACGATCCGCGCGCTCGACTCGGTGCAGCGGCTGTTCGCGGCGGGTCGCCCGTCCGCCGGTCTCGCCGATACCCTTGCCCGACAGGGCATCTCGTATGTTGTGGTGCGTAACGACCTGGACCCGGAGACATCTCGGTCGGCGCGGCCGGTGCTGGTGCACCGCGCGATAGAAGGATCGGGCGGCCTCGAGAAGGTGGCCGAGTTCGGTGAACCTGTCGGCCCGGGCACGCTGTCGGGCTTCATCACCGACAGCGGGCTGCGCCCCAAGTATCCGGCCGTCGAGATCTTCAAGGTCACCACCACGGAGATATCGCCGGGCGCTCCCTACCTCACCGACACCGATGCGATGGCGCGCGTCGACGGCGGACCCGAGGCACTGCTGCGACTCGACGAGCGTCGACGACTGCTGGGGCAGCCGCCGCTGGGACCGATGTTGCTGACCGCCGACGCGCAGCGCGCCGGGCTGCCGACGCCCGTCGTGACCGTCACCGACCCCCCGCTGGCCCGGGAGACCGACTACGGGCGCGTCGACGACCACTCGTCGGCGATCCGCGCCGAGGGCGACACCCGCCACACGTTCAACCGCGTGCCCGACTACCCCGCGGGCGACA
>DATEIG010000429.1:0-2588 GCA_035279185.1 Mycobacterium sp. | reverse complement strand
GACGATCCGATCCCCGCGTACCGGTTGTCGGCATCGTCGGAGCTGCCCGGTAGGGGCACGCTCGCAGCACGCTGGCGTCCCGCGCTCGAGGCGGTGCTCGCCGATATCGCACAGAACGAGCTCGTCGTCGATCTGCGATCGGGCTCCTACGCGGCGCTCGGCAGACTGCCGGGTGCGGTGGATGTGGACGTCGTCTCCGAGAGCGCCGACGGCAAGCGCACGGTGGTCAGCCACTTCAACAAGGCGCACAAGGGCAGGCTTGCCCGCGCGCTCGTCTCGAGCAGGGCCGAACCCGACAGCGCCGCCAAGGTCGCCGCGGTCGCCCGCAAGGCGGGTATGCGGGTCGAGCGCGAGGGCAACGAGCTTACCGTCGTCATCGACGCCTGACGTCGGCGCACAATCTCCACGCGATCTCCACACTTTCTCCAAGCGGCATAGGGCGGCGCGAACGCATGCTCGTCGCATGAAGATCACAGGTCCCATCGCAACGCTCGCCGCGGTCGCCGCGCTCGGCGCAGGACTGTGGCTGGTTGATGTCAGCAAGCAGCCAGACGCCGAGCCACAACCCGCCGCGGCGATCGTCACGTCCGCCCCGGCCACGCCTGCCGCACCGAAGACACCTGCTTCGACACCGTTCGCCGCAACAGAGGACTTCGTCGCCGACATCCCCACCAAGACCGGCAACCTCGCTCTCGAGATCCGCGTGGTCGGCGACAGGGCGCGGGCGTACGCCTGCGACAACGAGGGCATCGAGACGTGGCTGTCGGGCAGCGCCGTCAACGGGGTGCTGAAGCTCTCGAGCATGGACGGTCGAGGCCAGCTCGACGGCAGGCACCAGCGCGACACGGTCAACGGCACGCTGCGCATCGGTGAGAAGGGCTGGACGTTCACAGCTGTGCCGGGTGAGACCAGTGCATTCTGATACCGCGACCCGCCCGGTGCCCACCGCCTCCCGCGGAACCATCGCGGTTGTGGCGGCCGTCGTGATCGGCGCTGCCGTCGCCGTCGGACTCGGCGCCTTCGGCAGATTCCATGAACCACAGTTCTTCTCGATCAACGTGGCCGGGTTCTCCAGCGGCACCGCCGTGAAGTCGTGGCTCGCGACGGTGGCTGTGACGCTAGCGGTTTTCCAGTTGATGTCGGCCTTCGCGATGTACCGGTTGACCCCCAGCGGTCGGGCGCCGCGGTGGATCGGCCCCGCGCACGTCTGGTCGGGTCGGCTCGCCGTGCTTGCCAGTGTTCCCGTGGCCGTGCACTGTCTGTACGCGCTCGGGTTCCAGTCGGGTGACACCCGGGTGTTCTTCCACTCGCTGTTCGGGTGCTTCTTCTACGGCGTCTTCGTCACGAAGATGATGCTGCTCACCCGAAAGGGCCTTCGGCCGTGGGTGATTCCCATCGCCGGCGGCCTGCTGTTCTTCGTGCTCGTCTATGTCTGGCTGACCTCGGCGCTGTGGTTCTTCCAGACCACCGGCGTCACCTTCTGAAAGCAGGTGCACCCGTGAACATCTCCCGCCGCGAGGCTCTGGCGACGACGGGGCTCGCGTTGGCCGCGACTGCCATTCCCGGTTGCGCGACCTACGGGAAGCAGCCTGCCGCCACCGCGACACAAGCCGGGACGCGTCGGGCGGTCGCCACAACCGCTGACGTGCCCGTCGGCTCGGGCGTGATCGTCGACGACCTGGTCCTCACACAACCCGAACCGGGCTCGTTCAACGCCTTCTCCGCGGTGTGCACGCATGCCGGGTGCACAGTGGCGGAGATCGTCGGGCCGTCGATCAACTGCCCCTGTCACGGCAGCAGTTTCAACCTCGACGGCACCGTCGCCAATGGGCCAGCGAAGCGAGCTCTTGATCGTAAAGTGATCGTCGTGGAGGGTGCCTCGATCGTCCTGGCTTAGCGGTTTCGGCGTGAAAATCTGCGCTCAGCGCCGGAAATCACGCCGAAATCACGTGCTGGCGAGCTGCTTCTGCTCGTAGAGGCGGGCCCATTCGGCGCGCGGCCTGATCGAGACGTCGACGTCGGAGGCCTTGGCGCGCAGCGCCCCCACCGTCGCCTGGTCCTTCGGCGTCAACCTGAACGGATCCCACCCGAAGAACCGGCACGAGTTCTGCCAGGTGATCTTGCTGATGTCGGCGTCGTCAGCGCCTGCGGCGGTCAGTTCCCCCAGCACCTGCTCGGGCGCGTCGGGCCAGAAGCAGTCGGAGTGCGGGTAGTCGCACTCCCACGCGATGATGTCGATGCCGATCTCGTGCCGCAGCTTCAGCGACGTCTTGTCGGTGACGTAGCACGCGAGCGAGTGCTCGCGGAACACGTCGCTGGGCAGCTTGTCGCCGAAGTCGCGGCGCAGCCACTTCTGGTTCGTGTAATGGCGGTCGCTGCGGTCGAGATAGAAGGGGATCCAGCCGATACCTCCTTCGGAGAACGCGAACTTGAGGTCCGGATAGTTACGCATCGCCGGACCCCACAGCAGATCCTGTGCACACATCGCCGACACCTGGGTCGCCAGGATGATCAGGTTGTCGATCGGGGCGTTGGGCGCCATGCTGATCGCGCCGAATCCCGTGCCGATGTGCAGACACATCACCACG
>DATEIG010000428.1:0-4067 GCA_035279185.1 Mycobacterium sp. | reverse complement strand
TGCCGGGTCGCTGCGAGATTTCGATCTGGCCGCCCGCCTGTCGCGGGCCGCCGCCGACTCAGGGGTCGGCACGGAGGCCCGCGTCGACCTCGCCTACAACCTCGTTCTCGCACAGCAGGGCGACGAGGCGGCATCGGTGATCGACAGCATCGCCGCCGAGGAGGTGGCGGAGGAGGCGTTCATCAACGATGTGATCCTGCGCGCCGCGAACCTGTTGTGGGCTATGCGATCTCCCGAGGAGTCCTGGCGGGTGATCGACGAAGCGCTCGAGGATGCCACCGGACCGCGCCGCGGGCAGTTGCTCGCTTTCCGCGCCAACCAACTGATGCTGGCCGCCAGGCCCGCCGACGTCGTCGACATGATGAGCACCGCCGACTACGGAACGCTCGACGGGTACGGGGAAGCCGTGCGGCTCTGCTCGGAGATCTTCGCGCTGGCCGAAGTCGGGCGAACCGATGACGCGCTGATACGAGCCGAAGCGTGCCATGCGGTGATCGCGTCGTGCGAGCAGGGCAGCTTCCTCAGCCAGGCCCTCGTCGAGTTCCACGCGTTCGCGCTCACCGTCGCGGGACGCAACCATGAAGCACTCGCGTTGGTGCAACGCCATCAAGACGACTGTGGAGCCGACCCCGACAACGCCAAGGCGATGGCCGCCGCCATTGTCGGGGCGGCCGCGCTGTCCACGGGTGACCTGCCGACGGCGGTGCAAGAACTGCCGAACGAGGACGCCGCGGGAGATCCGCATCTGGTGCTGGTCAACAGCTTCTACCGTTTCCAGTTGCTGCGCGCGCAAGCCCTGGCCCGGCTCGGTGACGTCGATGCGGCCCGCACGGCCATCCGGATTGCCGAGGCCGACTGGCACCCCACCTACGTGCTCGCAGAACTCAACACGTTGATCGCCAAGGCGTGGCTCGCCGCCGTCGAGCAGCGCCTCTCCGATGCGCGCGAACTCGTCCGTCAGGCAACGATATTCACGCGCGAGCATGGTCAGCTGGCGCGCGAGGTGGTATGCCTGCAGACCGCGGTTCAGTTCGGCGACACGACCGTTGCCGAGCGGCTGAGTGAACTGGCGGGCTTCGTCGACGGCGCGCGGGCCCCGCTCGCCGCCCGCTACGCCAGGGCGCTGGACGTGGACGACGCCAACGAACTGGACGCGGTGTCAGCCGATTTCGAGGAGATGGGCGATGTCCTGGCGGCAGCCGACGCCGCGGGCCACGCATCGGCGGCTCACCGCAGGGCTGGTCGTCGAGGCCCGGCGATGACCGCCGGTTCCCGGGCTGAGGCCCTCGCGTCGGCGTGCGGAGGCGCGACGAGTCCTGCGATCGTCATGGCCCGCTTCACCGTCCCGTTCACCCGACGCGAGCACGAGATCGCCCTGCTGGTGGCGCGTGGCCTCAGCAACAAGGAGATCGCCGAGTCCGTGTCTCTATCGGTACGCACCATCGAGGGCCACATCTACCGGGCCAGTTGCAAAGTGGGCGTCACAAGCCGCTCGGACCTCGCTGTCGCGGTCAGGAACCTGCGCGATCGAACCTTGGCGGCGGCCCGGTAGCTGTTCGGCCCCATTCGCTGCTGGGCAACATTGTCTACCCGGGCATCGCAGTAGAGTCGTTGAACTGCTGCATCAACGCCGAGAGTTGCGCCCGCGAACTCACACCGACTTTGGTGCTCGCCTGATAGATGTGGCCCTGCACCGTGCGGATCGACAACGACATCGCTTCTGCGATCGCCCTGTTGGACATACCTTGGGAAAGCAACTGTGCGATCTCGTGCTCGCGGCGCGTGAGGGGCAGTCGGGCGTCGAGGGCCGCCAGCGCCGGGCTGACAGCGCCGCCGCATGCCTTGGCGATCGACTGGGCGCGCGCGGTCGCGGTCAGCGCGGCGGAGCGGCGGCCCGCGCGACGGTGGGCTGAGGCTGCTTGCGCGGCCGCATCGGCGGCGGCCAGCGCATCGCCCATTGTTTCGAAATCCCGCGACACCGCCTCCAGTGCGACGGCGTCGTCGTCGGTCAGCGCGCGGGCATATCTGGCCACCAGCGGCGCTCGCCGGCCTTCGACGATGGAGGCCAGATCAGCGGCGCGGTCGGCCACCCCCTGCTCACCGAATTGAACGGCCGTCTGCAGGCACAGCACCTCTCGGGAGAGCTGGCCGTGCGATTTCGCGAATTCTATTGCACGCCGGACCGTTTCGCGCGCTTCGATGCCTCGGCCCTGCGCGGCTTCCACCCATGATTCCGCCAGCAGGTAACCGGATTCGACATACTTCTGCGCCGGGTGCCTGCGCTGTCTGGTCCGGTCAAGCGATGCCGCAGCGGCGGCGGTCTGACCCGATCGTGCCAGCGCCTCGGTCAACAGAATCCTGAAGCGATCGAAGGGCACGAAGGTCTCGTCATCGACCCCCGCAGCGCTTTCCGCCGCTCTGAGATGCCGGAGCGCCGATGCGAGATCGCCCCGCGCCAGCGCCGTCATACCCATCGCGGCGACCGCCAGCGACTGTGACATGCCCGGCATGTCGGCACACCGGTGGTTCTCCCGCTCGGCGGCGGTGACCGCTTCGGTGACATTGCCCGCCGCCAGTAGCGCGAACGCGTCGAACTCGGCAAGGCCGGTGCCGTGAAAGGCTTCCAACGGTGACTCGGCAAGGACGCGGTAACCCGCGGATGCTTTGAGTGCGCACTCCCGCGTGCGTCCGAGGTCTCCGAGCGCGATCGTCTCGGCGGCGTATCCGATGACCCGGCAGAAATCGTCCATCTTGTCGTAGTCGACGGTCGCCATGGTGTCGAGCACTCGGGCAGGCTCGGCCGCCATCACCTCGACGACGGCGCGGAAGGTGAGCAGTCCGTGGTTGCGCTCCTCGTCGGCGAGTCCGATCACATCGTCGAGAACCGCTCGCGCTTCGTCGGGATTGCCAAGCAGGAACAGTTGATTCGCCGCCCGGAGGATCACGCCGTCGACCAGACCCGGCACCGCCAGCTCCTCGCCGGTCAGAGAGTCGAGAATGTCTTCGGCTTCGTGCCCCCGCACGCGGGTGATAAGGATGTAGGCCAGCGCGAGCTTGGTCGTGGGGTCGGGACGTGCGTCGACGGCGGCGCGGGCGAGGCGTTCGGCGAGTTCGAGATCGAGGCGAGAGCCCGAGATGTGCGCGGCCCGCAGCAGTATCGCGGCGTCGGGTGGCAGATCGGAGTCCAACCACAGCAGTCCGAGTCGAAGAGGATCGGCCGAGTCATGCTGAGCCATCGCGGCGGCGACACGTCCGCGCAGCCGCTCCAAGCGCAGTGATCCGCACTGGGCGAGACGAATCTCGCCGTACAGCGGATGGCCGACGTAGACGTCGTCGTCAGAGCCGATCAGGATCAGGCCCCGCTGTTCGGCCGCCTCGATCGCCCGCGGATCGGCAAGCATTGCGAGGTGGACCCGGTCGATCGGTTCGGCGATCGCGGTCAGGTCGACGACCTCACCGACGTCGTCGGGAACGGCGCCGATCTGGCGTTCGACGAGCTCGACGAGTGACGGGGACACCGACGGCCCTCCCGCCCAACGCCATTCGCCGTCTTCGCTGAGGAGCCTGCCTGAGTCGCGCTCGTACTCGAGAAGGTGACGCAGGAACAGAACATTGCCGCCGCTGAGCTTGTACATGCGGTCCGTGCAGTCGGAGGCGACCGGGCCGCCAAGCACCGCCTGCAGCAGCTGACAGGACTCCCTGTGGGACAACGGCTGTAACTCCAGTCGCTGCAGATGGCCGTCCTTCCACAGGGTGGTCACAGCGTCGGGAACGGACTCTCCGGTCCGGATGGTGACGACCACCCGCGCGACGTTCTGCAGCACGAGTTGGTGCAGGATCAGCGCCGACAGGTCGTCGAGGAGATGCGCGTCGTCGACGAACACGAGCAGGGGAGCGCCGTGGACACCCGCTGTCAACCCTGCCAAGGCCATGCGCGCCAACGCAACCGGCGTCGCCTCGGTGTCGTCCACCCACGGGGCGAATGCGCCAAGTGTGACCGACCGCCCCGTGGCGGTGCCCGCGACGCGGCGCACGCACCAGCCGGCCCGTGCGGCCGCGTCGGCGGC
>DATEIG010000427.1:0-7535 GCA_035279185.1 Mycobacterium sp. | reverse complement strand
CGCGCAAGTTCGACGACCAGTACTGGATGGAAAAAGACCAGGCGCACGAATTCCCGCAGGAGTTCTACGACGCGATCGCCAAAGGCGGCTGGCTCGGCATGACCATCCCCGAGGAGTACGGGGGCCACGGCCTCGGCATCAACGAGGCGACTCTCCTTCTGGAGGAGGTCGCGCGTTCAGGTGCGGCGATGAACGGCGCGAGCGCCATCCACCTGACGATCTTCGGTATGCAACCGGTCGTCAAGCACGGCTCCGAGGAACTCAAGCAGGCGACGCTTCCGCGCGTGGTGAACGGCGACCTGCACGTGTGCTTCGGGGTCACCGAACCCGGTGCGGGCCTTGATACCTCGCGCATCACCACGTTCGCCAAGCGCGAGGGGGACCACTACCGCGTCAACGGTCGCAAGGTGTGGATCTCCAAGGCGCTCGAGTCGGAGAAGATCCTCCTGCTGACCCGGACCACGCCGTACGACGAGGTCGAGAAGAAGACCGACGGCATGACGCTGTTCCTCACCGATCTCGACCGGGACCACGTCGACATTCGGCCTATCAACAAAATGGGCCGAAACGCGGTGAGCTCCAACGAGGTGTTCATCGACGACCTGATGGTGCCCGTCGGCGACCGCGTCGGAGAAGAGGGCAAGGGCTTCAAGTACATCCTCGACGGACTCAACCCCGAGCGGATGCTGATCGCCGCCGAAGCGCTCGGCATCGGCAGGGTCGCCTTGGAGAAAGCCGTCAAGTACGGCAATGAGCGGGTGGTGTTCAACCGGCCGATCGGCATGAACCAGGGTCTGCAGTTTCCACTCGCCGACTCTTTGGCCCGACTCGACGCCGCAGAGCTGGTGCTGCGCAAGGCGACGTGGCTCTACGACAACGGGAAGCCCTGCGGCCGGGAGGCGAATACGGCAAAATACCTCTGCGCGGACGCCGGGTTCGGTGCCGCCGACCGCGCGCTGCAGTTGCACGGCGGCATGGGGTATTCGGAGGAGTATCACGTGTCGCGGTACTTCCGTGAAGCCCGTCTGATGAAGATCGCGCCGGTGAGCCAGGAGATGATCCTCAACTTCCTCGGCGAACACGTGCTGGGCATGCCGAGGAGCTACTGATGGGCTACTTCGACCTGACCGGTCGCGCCGCGCTGGTCACCGGTGCGGGCGCCGGTGGCGGCATCGGGGCGGCCGTCGCGGCAGCCCTCGCCGAAGCGGGCGCCGCGGTGCTCGTCTCTGACATCGACGCCGACGCGGCTTCGGCTGTGGCGGAACGGATCCGGGCCGCCGGCGGCAAGGCCGATTCGTGTGCGCTCGACGTGGGTGACCGCGACGCCGCGGACGCCGCGGCCGAGCAGGCGGCCGGACTGGGCGGGGGAGCACTGCACATTCTCGTCAACAACGCCGGCGTCACGTCACCCGCGATGTTCCCGAAGCTGACAGACGAGACGTTCCGGCTGACGTTCGACGTGCACGTCATGGGCACGTTTCACTGCACGCAGGCCGCGCTTCCCTTCATTCCGACCGACGGCACCGGCCGCATCATCAACGTGACGTCGGCGGCGGGACTCACCGGCACCCTGGGCCAGGTCAACTATTCGGCGGCCAAGGCGGGCCTGATCGGCTTCACCAAGTCGCTGGCACGTGAGCTCGCCACGAAGAACATCATGGTGAATGCGCTTGCGCCGCTTGCGGCCACGCCCATGACCGAGACCATCCGCACCAACGAGAAGTTCGCGGCCAACATGATGAACCGAATCCCGTTGAAGCGGTGGGCCGGTCCGGAGGAGATCGCGGGAGCGTTCGTGTTCATGGCCTCGGATGCCGCGTCGTACATCACCGGGCAGGTGCTCCCGGTCGACGGCGGCATGGTGATGTGACGGCGCCACTTGCAGGCGTCACCGTCGTCGCCATGGAACAGGCGGTCGCCGCACCGATGTGCACGCGCGTCCTTGCCGACTTCGGCGCGCGGGTGATCAAGGTGGAGAACCCCAACGGTGGCGACTTCGCCCGCGACTACGACGATGTCGTCAACGGCCCCGGCGGTCTGGCCGCGCACTTCGTCTGGTGCAACCGCGGCAAGGAATCGGTGACACTCAATCTCAAGTCGCCCGCAGGGATGGACATCCTGCACCGGCTGCTCGACAACGCGGACGCGTTGGTATCGAACCTCGCGCCGGGATCGGTCGCGCGCCTTGGTCTTTCGGGGACGGATCTGGCCAAACGGCATCCGAGCGTCATCCCCGTCGAGATCGACGGCTACGGCCCCGGCGGACCGATTTCGCACAAGCGCGCCTACGACCTGCTGATCCAGGCCGAAGGCGGCTCGTGTGCCGTCACCGGTTATCCCGGCATGCCCGCCAAGCCCGGTCCTGCGATGGCCGACTTCACCACCGGCCTCTACGCCGCACTGTCGATCCTCGCCCTGCTGTACTCGCGCGACCGCCGGGAGGGACCCGCGCCCGCGGTCGGGCTCAGCCTTTTCGACGTGCTGACCGACGTGATGGGCTATCAGCTGACCTACACGCAGCACTCCGGTATCGACCAACAGCCACTCGGTGTCGGCTCGCCCGCCGTTGCGCCGTACGGCGCGTTCCCCACCCGCGACGGGCAGACGGTGGTGCTCGGCACCACGAACGACCGCGAGTGGCAGCGCGTCGCCAACGAGATCATCGACCGGCCCGACCTCGCCGCTGACCCCCGGTTCGCCACCAACCCCGGCCGGTGCGCGCACCGCGAGCTCCTCGAGGAGGCGATCGGATCCTGGTGTGCCCAGCACGATCTCGCGCACATCCAGACGGTGGCCGATCAGGCGGGCATCGGCAATTCGCGGTACAACCTGCCCAGCGAGGTGGTCGTCCACCCGCAACTGGCCGCCCGCAACCGGTGGCGCCAAGTCGATACCACCAAGGGGCCCATCCAGGCGCTGCTGCCGCCGCCGGTCATCGACGGATACGATCCGCCGATGGAAGCGGTGCCCGGACTCGGGCAGCACACCGACGCCATCCTCGCCGAGCTCGGATACGGCGGCGACGACATCGCCGAGCTGCGTGAGCAGGGGGCCATCGGTCCGGCCTACCGCTGAAAAGGAATGGAGACGACTCATGCGTGAAACGGTCATCGTCGAAGCGGTTCGCACGCCGGTCGGCAAGCGCAACGGCGGACTGTCGGAGATGCACGCCGCCGACCTGTCCGCGCTCGTGCTCACCGCGCTGGTGGAGCGTGCGGGTATCGACCCCGACATCGTCGACGACGTCGTCTGGGGCTGCGTCTCGCAGGTCGGCGATCAGTCGAGCAACATCGGCCGCTATTCGGTGCTCGCCGCCGGTTGGCCCGAACACATCCCCGGCACCACGGTCAACCGGGCGTGCGGGTCGAGTCAGCAGGCCTTGGACTTCGCTGTGCAGGCGGTGATGTCGGGACAGCAGGACGTGGTGGTCGCCGGTGGCGTCGAGGTGATGAGCCGGGTACCGCTGGGCTCTGCGCGCGCCACCGGGATGCCCTACGGGCCGAAGGTGCTCGAACGGTACTCGGATTTCGCTTTCAACCAAGGCATTTCGGCGGAGCTGATCGCCGAGAAGTGGGGATTCTCGCGCACCAGGCTCGACGAGTACTCGGCGCAGTCGCACGAGCGCGCGGCTGCCGCACAGGACGGCGGCGCGTTCGAGAGCCAGATGATCTCCGTCTTCACCGGCGGTGAACCCGTCGTCGCCGACGAGGGCGTGCGGCGGGGTACCACCGTCGACAAGCTCGCCGGTCTCAAGCCGGCGTTCAAGGACGACGGGGTCATTCACGCTGGCAACTCGTCTCAGATTTCCGACGGCGCCGCCGCATTGCTGGTGATGACCGCCGAGAATGCGGTCGCGATGGGGTTGACCCCGATTGCGCGATACCGGGCCGGTGCGGTCACCGGAGCCGACCCGATCCTGATGCTGACCGGGCCGATCCCGGCCACCGAGAAGGTCCTGCACAAGGCGGGCATCGGCATGGACGAGATCGGCGTGTTCGAGGTGAACGAGGCGTTTGCGCCTGTCCCGCTGGCGTGGCTGGAGGAGACCGGCGCGGACGAGAAGCGCCTCAACCCCCTCGGCGGCGCGATCGCGCTCGGGCACCCCCTCGGCGCTTCCGGCGCGGTGCTGATGACCAGGATGCTCAACCACATGCGTGACCACGGGATTCGCTACGGACTGCAGACGATGTGCGAGGGCGGCGGCACGGCCAACGCGACGATCGTCGAACTGATTGCGTAGCTCCGGACCAGATTTGGCCTGACAAAGGCCCTGACCTGCGGTGTGACGGCCGTCTAAAAGCTTTTGCGCTGAGACCCTTGTCACAGCCGCCAAACCTACCTAATGTGTGTTCACTAGGTTGGTTGATCGAAGGAGATCCGTGGCGACCGTGGGCCAGTCGGTTCCTCGCGCAAGCGCTCGTCAGCGCCCCTACGAGACCCTCCTCGCCAAAGGCGAGGACCGTCGCGCGCGCATCCTCGGCGTCGCCGAGCGCCTGCTGGCCCGCAACGGCTGGCGCGCCACCTCGCTGGCCCAGATCGCCAAGGAGGCGGGGGTCAGCGCCGCCGGGCTGCTCCACCACTTCGAGTCCAAGGAGCAACTGCTCAACGCGGTGCTCGACGCCCGCGACGAGGACGACGCGCTTCACGCCGACTACGAGTCGGGCGACCTGATCACCGAGATCAAGCGCGTGCCGCAGCGTTTCGACCGGGCGCCAGAACTCGTCGGCACGTTCACGGTCCTCCTCGTCGAGAACATCGCTCCCGACGCTCCGCTGCACGACCGGCTGCACAAGCGCTACCGCGCCGCCATCGACATCCTGACCGCGAACATCGAATCCGCTCAGCGGCTCGGAAAGTACCGCCCCGACTGCGACGCGGCCACAAAGGCCGTCGAGATACTCGCCTTCATCAACGGAATGGAGACCTTATGGTTGCTCGACCCGTCAATACCGCTCACCGAGGCGTTCACGGGATACGCGGAATCGCTGGAAGCCGCTCTGGCGCCGGGGAGTTCGACATGAGGTACCGGCTCGATGTGGTAGCGGCCAACGCCGCCGACGCGGTCAAGTTCGCGGGCGGATGGATGTACGACCGCGTGATGGCAGGCTGGGATGTCACCGTGCTGTTGGCCGATCGGACCGACGAGCGGCCGCTGCAGATTCTCGGGGTCGAAACGGCGGATCTCGAATCGGCGTTGGCGCTGTGGTCGGAGCGCCCCCACCCCCAGACTGTCGCGGTTGCCGCCGATCTGTTCGCCAGCGACCAGAGGGTGCGCCAAGGCGTGCTCGGCGCGCTCGAGCAGGGCCTCACCGAGGTCACGCTGTGGGGCGAGAGTTGTCCCGCAGAACTCGACGACAGCGTGGGACCGGTCGCACACCAGCTCAGCGCCGCGGCTCGCGCCTTCAAACGTCAGGCGTTGACCGCCGCCGCGGACCCCGACGACGTCGCCGGGTCCGAGACGTTCCGGTGCGGCGTCATGGCCAAACCGTCGGTCGCCGCGGATCTGATTCCCGCGAGCTGAGGTCATCGCGAAACGGAATTCCAGCAGAAGAAGTTCGAGAAGAGGCCTGCTGGAATTCCGTTTCGCGGGTCATTGTGGCGAGCTGAGGTCGATCAGGACCTTCCCGACGGCCTTCCCGTCGGCAACATGCCTCAGCGCCGTCGCGGTTTCAGCGAGCGGGTAGGTAGCGCCGATGTGCGGCGCCACTCTGCCCGTGACGAGCAGGTCAGTCAACTCGTCCTCGTTACGTGCGAACTCGTTCGGCGCGACGTCCTGGAATTGGAACCCCAGGACGTGCACGCCCTTCACCAGAACAAGGTTGAGGGGGATGCTCGGGATGACGCCAGACGCATAGCCGACGGTGACGAACCGGCCGCCGCGGCGCAGGGAGCGCAGCGCCGGCTCGGACAGGTCGCCGCCGACGGGGTCGATCACGGCGTGCGCGCCGTCAGGCAGTGCGTCCCGTAGTGCGGCGCGCAGGTCAACCGAACGGCGATCGATCAGGTGGCGCGCGCCATATGACGCTGCCGCGTCCAGCTTTTCGGCCGACGACGCGACGGCCGTGACGTCGGCACCCAGCGCGGCGGCCAATTGCACGGCGGCAAGGCCGACGCCGCCACCTGCGCCGAGCACGACGACGGAGTCGCCCTCACGCACCAGCGCGACCGACCGCAGCGCGTGGTACGCGGTCCGATGGGCCACTCCGAATGCGGCCGCGGTGCGGTCGTCGACTCCGTCGGGAATGCGGGACAGGCTGTGCGTCGCCGCTGTGACCTCTTCGGCGAACGCACCGAACATCTGTGCGCCGACGACCCGATCGCCGACAACGAATCCCTGTGCGTCTGGCGCTGTTTCGGTGACGACGCCCGCGAACTCGCTTCCGACGACGAACGGCGGCGGAACGCTGACCTGATAGCGGTTGGCGACAAGGAGGACGTCGGGATAGTTCACCGCCGCCGCGGACACCCGCACCCGCACCTGACCACCGCCGAGCGCGGGGGACGGTCGCTCCTCGACCCGGACGATCTCCGGCGGACCGTACTCCGGGCAGACGGCGGCGCGGATCACCTGTAGTCGCTGGACTCGGCGAGGTCGGCGGCCGACCGCATCAGGTCGACGATGACGGGGCCGTAGGCCAGCAGCTTCTCGTTGTGGCCCGCGCGCTGAAACCCTTGCTCGAGCACGATCGCGAGCTTCCACTTCGCCAGCACCAGATAGTAGTCGAGGTCGTCGACCTGTCTGCCGGACACCGTTGCGTAGTGGTCGATGACCTCTGTGCGCGAGGGCATTCCGCGCATGTCGACGTAGCTCATCGCCGACGGCGCATCGGTATCTTCTGGCCAGCTCTGCACCATCCACCCGAGATCGAGTTTCGGGTCGCCGACGGTGCCCATCTCCCAGTCCACGATCGCGGCCAACCGCGCCGGTCCGCCGTGGCGGTACATCACGTTCGCGAACTGGTAGTCGCCGTGCATCAGGCCGGGGATGAAGTCCAACGGCTTGTGTGTGCGGAGCCATTCCGTGGCGGTGTCGAGGCCGTCGATGTCGCGGCCCTTGATCCGCTCGAAGAACCCGATCCAGCGGTCGACCTGACGTTCGTGGAAGCCGTCGGGATGGCCGAGATCGTCCAGCCCCTTCGATTTCCAGTCGATCTTCGACAATAGCGCGATGCCCTCGGCGAGTTGATACGCGAGCTCGCCGCGCGCCGCCATATCGGTGTCGAAGGGCGCGGGCCAGCGCCGACCCTCGAGGTCCATCGGGGACCATCCGTCGACGAACCCCATCAGGTAGAAAGGCCGACCGAGAACGGCGGGATCGGGGCAGACGCCGACGGCGCCGGTGTGCGGCACGTCGGTTCCGTCGAGCGCCTCGATGATCCGCCACTCCCGCAGGATGCCCTTGTCGCGGTCGGGCGGGGCGTCCGGCGGTGGCATTCGAAGCACACAGTCGTGGTCACCGCGGCGGATCCTGAAGATCACGTTCTGCGTTCCGCCGGAGAGGAAATCGGCTTCCAGCGGTTCGCCCTTTCCCGGCA
>DATEIG010000426.1:0-6639 GCA_035279185.1 Mycobacterium sp. | reverse complement strand
TTCGGTGTCGGCGCCATCAGCGCGGTGAACTCGCGCATGGTGGCCAGCACGCCACCGGCGAAATGCCGCATGGTGTCCGACAACTGGTCGGGGGCGTCCGCGTCGTAGAACACGCCGCGGTCATGCTGGTCGCGAAGGCTGATGTGGACGTGGCAGCTGTTGCCTGCCCAGTCCGTCGTCGGCTTGGCCATGAAAGTCGCGAGCAGATCGTTCTGAGCGGCCACCTCCTTCACGCCCGACTTGAACAGGAACGCGTCGTCGGTCGACTTCAGGGTCGGTCCGTAGCGCAGGGTGATCTCGAATTGGCCCGGGCCGGTCTCGGGGTTACATGCCTCGACCGGCAGGCCGTAGGAGAGCATGCTGCTGCGGATGGTCGAGCCGATGCCCTCCTGCAGCGAGCCCATCACCACGCCGTATGTGCTGGGCACGTCCTGCAGCGGCACGAGCTCGTCGGCACGTTTGCGGTGTGTCGTTCCCGCCTTCTCCCGCAGGAGGTAGAACTCGAGCTCGAGCGCGCTCATCGGCTCGTAGCCCATGTCCCTGGCGCGCTCGACGATGTGGCGGAGCACGCCGCGGGGCGAAATGGGCACGGCGCCACGGCCGTCGGGCAGCTCCCAGTCGCAGAGGAACAATGCGGTGTCGGGATGCCACGGCACTATCCGCGCGCTGTCGAGCTGCGGCACGGCGTGAATGTCGGGGTAGCCCTGTGCTTCGGTCGGGAAGTAGCCGGTGTGGCCGTCGGGCCGCGTCACGAGGTCGGATTCGTCGACGTGCATGACCCAGAAGACGTCGCATATGGGCAAACCGTGCGCCAGCACGCCTTCGAGGCCCGAGATCGGAATTCGCTTGCCCCGCATGACGCCGTGGGTGTCGCAGCCGCCGAGCACGACCGTCGAAACGCCGTCGGACGTCAACCGCTCGACCACCTCGGCGGGTGAGATGTCGGCCGTCATGAATGACACTCCTCGCTCACCGGTGTCGTGCGGGCACCGAGCGCGAAGCCCTCGTACCCGGCGGAGACGATCTCCTCGCACTCGTGCCGGTACTGGCCGCAGCCGGCCACGTAGGGCATGAACACGCGGGGTTTGCCCGCGATGTTGGCGCCGACGTACCACGAATTCGCCTGCGGATACAGTGTTTCGGCGGCCAGCTCGGCGACGTGGTCCATCCACCGGTTCTCGGCTTCCTGCGATGCCTCGATGCGCGTGTGGCCGAGCGCGCGCAGATGCGTCAGGCAGTCTGCGATCCAGTCGACATGCTGCTCGATCGACACGACCATGTTGCTGAGCACCGACGGGCTGCCCGGACCGGTGATCGTGAACAGGTTGGGAAACCCAGCCGTTTGCAGACCGAGCAGGGTGCGGGGACCGTCGGCCCACTTGTCCCGCAGCAGCAGACCGCCGGTGCCGCGGATGTCGATGTCGGCAAGGGCTCCGGTGATCGCGTCGTAGCCGATCGCGAACACGACCACGTCCACGTCGACATGGCGATCGGACAGCTGGATCCCCGTGGGAGTGAGACGCTCGATGACGTGCGTGCGGACGTCGATGAGTTCGACGTTGTCGCGGTTGTAGGTCTCGAAGTAGCCGATGTCCACGCACGTGCGTTTGGTCCCGATGTGGTGCTGCGGGCACAGCAACTCTGCGGTCTCGGGGTCGTGCACCGTTTGCCGAATCTTGTTGCGCGCGAAGTCCTGCGCCTGCTTGTTCGCTGTCTCGTCGGTGAAGAAGTCGGTGAACGCCGCCGACAGCGCGTTGATGCCGCCTCGCTGCCAGCCCTCCTCGAAGCGGCTGTGCCGCTGCTCGGGCGAGACCTCGAAGGTCGACTGTGTCGGAGGCGGATGCGGCACCCCCGCATCGGAGTGCCGGCAGATCCTGCGCCGCTCGGCGAACGTCGCGCGGGCAACGTCGATCTCGCCGTCGTCGAGAGGGCGGTTCTGTGCGGGCATGCTGTAGTTCGGGGTGCGCTGCAGAACATGGAGTCGGCGCGCGCTGGCCGCGATCCGCGGAATCGCCTGGATGCCCGATGAGCCCGTGCCGATCACCGCCACGGCCTTGCCCGTGAAGTCCACAGGGGTGTGGGGCCACCGACCGGTGTGATACCACTCGCCGCCGAAGTCGTTGAGGCCGGGGAAGTCCGGCTGCTTGGCCACCGAAAGGCAGCCCGAGGCCATCACACAGAACGTGGCGCGCACGCTTTCACCCGTATCGCAGTGCACCGTCCACTCGGTGGCGGTCTCGTCCCAGTCGGCCGCCGTCACGGTGGTGCCGAACGAGATGTGCCTGCGGAGGTCGAGACGGTCGGCGGCATACCCCAGGTAGGCGAGGATCTCCGGTTGCGCCGCGTAGCGTTCGGTCCACCGCCATTCGCGGGTGAGCGTCTCGTCGAACGAGTACGAGTAGTCGATGCTCTCGATGTCGCAACGGGCCCCCGGGTAGCGGTTCCAGTACCACGTGCCGCCGACGTCGTGGCCGCGCTCGAAGACCCGAGCGTTGAGGCCGAGTGCGCGGACGCGGTGCAGCATGTACAGCCCGGAGAAGCCGGCGCCGACGATCACGACGTCGACGCGCTGGTCCGCCTTGCGGTGTGTGCCCATCGCTCCCTATCCGGTCGCAACCACGAGCGGGCGCTGACGGAGGGACAGGGCCGAGGCAAAGGCGGTGTGCACTTCGGCCCTGTCCCACGGCTGGGGCGACATCGTGATGAAGTAGTCGTCGAGTGCGAGGTCGCTGAGCCGGTCGAGGTCGGCGCCGGTGAGACCGAGTTCGGACATCACCGGGAATTCGAGTTCGGCCAGCAGCGCCCGGACGGCCGCCACAAGGCGTGTGCCGTCGCGCGTGCCGTCCTGGGGTAGGCCCCAGGCGTCGGCCACCCGTTCGAGTTGGTGCGGCACGAAATGCCGCTCGCGCTCCAGGGTTTCGACGAGGACGAGGCCGATCGTCAGGCCGTGCGGCGCCCCGGTGAGGCCGCCGATCGCCTGGCCGAGGGAGTGTTCGGCGGCGCAGTCGGAGATGTTCATCGCCAACCCCGCCATCATGGCGCCGCAGGACATGTTCGCGCGCGCCACGGCGTCTGAGCCATCGCGGTAGGCGGCCGGCAGTGAGCCGCCCATCAGCCGCACCGCCTCCAGCGCGATGGCGTCGCCGATCGGGGTCCGCACCTTTGCCACGGTTGCGGCGATCGCCTGTGCGAGCGCGTCGATGCCGGTGTTGGCCGTCATGGCCGGCGGCATGCTCCACGTCAGCTCGGGGTCGACGATCGCGTACTGGGGTCGCAGGTTGGGGTGCGCGATGCCCGCCTTGCGGCCCGCCTCGGGATCGGAGATCACCGAGCCTCCCGAAACCTCCGAGCCGGTGCCCGCGGTGGTCGGAACCGCGATGAGGGGCACCGACGGCTCCGGGTAGACCCGGTCGCTCGTGAGGAACTCCCCGAAGGACCGGCCGAGCTGGTGGCACAGCCGTGCCGCCTTGGCGGTGTCGATCACCGACCCGCCGCCGAGGGCGATCACCGTGTCGGCGTTGTCGTCCCGCATGCGCGCCGTCGTCGCGTCCACCATCGCGATGGTCGGCTCGCCCGCCGGCTTCTCCATGCGGGTGATGGTCAGGCCCGAATCGTGCAACGCGTCGATGATGGCGCAGACCGCCGGGTTGTAGGCCTCGGCGCGTTCATCCGTCAGCAGCAGGATGCGCTGTGCACCAAGGGATTCGGCGATAGCCGGCAGTCGGCGGGCCGTGCCGTCGCCGAAGCTGATGCGCACCGGAAGATGGTTGGCGAAGTCGGGGATCGCACCAGCAGTCATGGTCTGCCTTTCATACCAATGGACAATAGGTCCAAGCGCGGTAGCCTTCAAGAGATGTCGAATGAGTTCCTGTTGAGGCCACTCGACACTCCGCCCGCGTACGCGGCGGTCGTCGAGCGCATCCGGCGTGCGCTGGCACTCGGCGTCCTGCTGCCCGGCGACCGCTTGCCCGCGGAACGGGCGCTCGCCGAGGACCTCGGCGTCTCCCGGGTCACCGTCCGGGAAGCTCTGCGGGTGCTGCAGGGGGAGGGCCTGCTTCTCACCAAGCGCGGCAGCGGCGGAACGATCGTGTCTCCGACGCTGAGCAGTTGGGAGGCCCACGGCGAGTGGGACAGGAAGATGGCCGAGGTGTTCGAGCTTCGCCTCGCCGTCGAGACGATGGCGGCGCGATTGGCCGCCGAGCGCGTCACGGCCACCGACATCAAGCACCTGACGGCCTGCCAGCGGGCGCTCGAGTCGAGCCGCGATGTGCATGCGTTTCGTCGCGCCGATTCCGAGTTCCACCTCACGGTCGCCCGCATCAGCGGTAACGACATGCTGTGCCACGTGGTCGAGGACGTGCGGGCGGCGGTCTCGTCGCGGCTCGACAAATACGACTTCGCGGTCATCTACGAGTCGTCGATCCGGGGGCACGCCAGGGTCATCGA
The DNA here is from genome assembly GCA_035279185.1 of Mycobacterium sp. GTDB lineage: Bacteria > Actinomycetota > Actinomycetes > Mycobacteriales > Mycobacteriaceae > Mycobacterium. The sequence continues at coordinate 2,193 of DATEIG010000426.1, read as the reverse complement.
GGCGATCTCCAAGCGCAAACCCACAGCGGCCGCCGCCGCGATGGAGGCCCACATCATCGAGGCCCGCGACGAGGTCATGGCGGTGCTGTCGGCCAACTGAGCCCGCCGTGATCGAATAGACCCCATGACGAATGGGGGCACTGGTTCCAGTGCGCTGACTGCGCCGATGTTCAGCGGCCGCACGCCGTCCGGGGCAGGGGATCTGTCGGTCGAAACGCACGGCATCGCGCCGATCCGTGAGGACCAGCGTTACGGCAGCCCGCGACGGTTGTTCTCGGTCTGGTTCGCGCCGCAGGTCAACATGACCGGCGTCTTCACCGGAGCGCTGGCCATCGCATTGGGGCTGGGATTCTGGCTCGGGCTGCTCGCCATGGTGATCGGAACGGTGCTCGGGTCACTGGTCGTCGGTTACCTGTCCACCTGGGGTCCGCGCACCGGGACGGCGCAGCTGCCCAACTCTCGCATGGCCTTCGGCGGCGGGGTCGTCCTTCCCGGTGTGCTGCAATGGCTTTCGTCGATCGCGTGGGACGCACTGGTGGGGCTCTTCGGCGGAGAGGCGCTGTCTGCACTCCTGGGAATCCCGTTCTGGAGCGCGGTTCTCATCGTGCTGGCTGTCCAGGGTGCGGTCGGTTTCTTCGGCTACGAGATGATCCACCGCATCCAAGCGGTGCTGACGGTGGTTCTGCTGGTCACCTTCGTCGTGTTCGCAGCGAAACTCGCAGCCGGCCACCAGGTCGTGACCCCTGCGACGGTTCACGGCGCGGATCTGGTCGGGGCCTTCGTGCTGGAAGTGACGATCGCGCTGAGCCTGTCGATCTCGTGGGCCAGCTATGCCGCGGACTTCAGCAGGTATCTGCCCGCGGACACGTCGCGCGTCAGGGTTTTCGGCTTCACGTTCGCCGGAATCGTCTCGGCATACATCTTCGTCCAGGGAATCGGCATCGCCGCAGGCGATCTCGTCTCCGAGCACACCGCCGAGGGTGTCCGGTCGGTGATGGGCGGCGGCATCCTCGGCGCGATCGCGCTCTTGATCATCGCCCTGGCGTCCATCGGTTCCGGCGTGATGAACGACTACAGCGGATCGTTGGCGCTGCAGACGATCGGGGTGAAGGTGCGCAGGCCGATATCCGCGGTCGTCGTCACCGTGATCGCGTTCGGACTGATCCTGTGGCTGCACGGCGGCGAAACGGCGTCACGGTTCGAGCACGTGCTGCTGTTGGTGAGCTACTGGATTCCGGCGTTCGTCGCGGTCGTCGTGATCGACTGGGTGCTGCGCGTACGGGGGAGGGTGTCGTTCAACCCGGCGGAGGAACACACCCAGCGCAATGACGCGATCGCGGCTGTGGTCGCGTTCGTCGTGGCCTACGCCGCGGCGGTGCCGTTCATGAACACGTCGTTGTTCACCGGTCCGGTCGCGGCGGCCTGGCATGGCGCGGACGTCGCGTATTTCGTCAACTTCGTTGTGGCAGCCGCACTTTACGGTGGCTACCGGGGGCTGCGGTCGCGTCCCGCCAACTTGGACAGGTAGAGCCACGTCGGGCGGTATCCGCGGCGTTCGTAGAGCCGGATGGCGTCGTCGTTGCCCGCGAGCGCGCCCAGGATCAGGTCGTCGACGCCTAGTTCGTGCAGGTGGGTCTCCAGCCGGTCGAGAAGCTCTGAACCCAGCCCGGTTCCGCGGTAGGCGGGCAACACACTGAGCGACTCGATCTCGCCGACACGGTCCCCGGTGCGCCAGGTGTCCTCGAGCCACGACCCCGCGACGGGCATCACGTGGGTCAGCCCGTATCCGATCGGTTCGTCGTCGACGAACGCCAACAACAGCAGGGTGTCCGGTTTGGTCAGCAGCTCTTCGTAGAGATCTCGCCGGGCGCGCCACGTCTCCGTGTCGTCGACGTAGGGGGCGAGTTCCGGCATGGATTCGATGTGGCGGTGGTGGACGGCCACCCACAGTGGCCCGACGAGGCGCAGATCCTCCGTGCTGCCGACTCGGAGCCGCCACGCAGGTGCCATCCGCTCACGCTAACCCCCGCTGCGTTTGTGGAATCGGCGCAGGGGTTAATTAGAGACCATGCGTCCGGGAACACTCGCGAAATCGGCAGCGGCCGTTGCCGCCACGGCGGCGGCCGGAGCCTTGGCCACCCGACCCGCCGTCGAGTCGGCGTGGTACGCCAAGCTGCGTAAACCGTCGTTCCA
>DATEIG010000425.1:0-4452 GCA_035279185.1 Mycobacterium sp. | reverse complement strand
GGCGAACACATCGCGGTGGTGTGGAACCGGTTGTACGACACGCCCTCGGCGCACACGCGGTCCATCGTCGCGGTCGTCACCTCGCCGCCGAACGTGGTGGGCAGGCCCGGTCCGGCGTCGTCGATGAGCACGATGACGATGTTGGGTGCGTCGTCGGGAAGCCGACGGGGGTTGACGCGCGGCGTGTACACCGACTCCGCAAGCGTGCGGCCCGCGATACTCGCCGACGGTGTGGGTGGAAACGGCAACGTGTCGCCGCCCGGCAGTTTCGGAGCCACTACGTCGTTGTCTGTGCCGCCGGGCATTCTCGTCCTTTCGTCCTGCCCCCCGCGGTCACTCTAGGCGAGGACAGCGACGTGAGCGGCCATCTCGGGGTCATTCACATCGCAAGCATCACGACATCGGTGCTTCTCATAGCCGCGCCGTAGCAGGCGAAGGCTGGAACAATCTCTCACCATGCTTCGTGCACATCCCTCGGCCGTCAGCCGATAGGCGGGAAGGTGCGCCCCTCGGTCTCCCGCGAGCGTGAAACCCGCGCGGTCGCAGGGTTTCTGGCCGACGCGACGACGGCGCCGAGCGGGTTGGTCCTCGAGGGCGAAGCAGGTATCGGCAAGACGACGCTGTGGCTGTCGGCGATCGAACAGGCGCGAGGAGTGGGTTTTCGGGTCATCAGTGCGCGCGGTGATCCCAGTGAGGTCAGGCTGGCATTCGCCGCGCTTGCCGACCTGCTCGCCGACGTCGACTCCGCTCTCATCGACCAGCTGCCCCCGGTGCAGCGCGCGGCGCTCAACCGCATTCTCCTTCGGGCCGACGACGGTCCGGACACCGACGAGCGCGCAGCAGCGGCCGCGTTTCAGTCGGTCGTGGTGCGACTGGCCGCCGACCATCCGGTGTTGATCGCCATCGACGATGCGCAGTGGATGGACGCGCCGAGCGCGGCCGCCATCCGCTTTGCGACCCGGCGCATCGCCGGACCCATCGGGATCCTGGCCACGGCCCGCACGGCGGATCCCGACTCGATCGACATGCGATCCTGGCTGCAGATGGCGCGCCCCGACGCCGTTGTCTCCACCCACGTCGCACCGCTGACGCTCGGCGGACTGCACGCGTTGATCTCGGCCCGGTTCGGGCGAGTTCTCACGCGGCCGATGATGCGGCGGATCCACGAGATCTCGGGCGGCAACCCGCTTTACGCACTCGAGCTGGCTCGCGCCGTAGACGACGGCCGAGGAATCGATGCTGCGCTGCCCGACAGCCTCGCCGCTGTCGTGCGCAACCGTGTCCAACACGTTCGCGGTGACGCGGCGGAATTGCTGCTCGCGGCCGCATGCGCGGTCAACCCGACGGTGACGCTGATCGCCGAAGCCACTGGCATGTCGGAGCAGCGCGTCGTCGAGCTACTCGAAACCGGTGACGCCGCACGCATCGTCGCGGTCACGGGTAACACCGTCCGCTTCTCCCATCCGCTTCTCGCGAGCGGCGTGCGTACCGGCGCGGAGCCCAACAGTCGACGAGACATGCACCGCAAGCTCGCCGAGGTGGTCGACGCCCCTGAACTCAAGGCGCGCCACCTGGCGTCGGCCGCGACGAGCGGCGACACGGCCACACTGGAAGCACTCGACATCGCCTCGGCGGTCACCCGCAAGCAGGGTGCACCCTCGGCCGCGGCGGAACTGACCGAATTGGCCATCGGACTCGGCGGCGACACGCCGGTGCGGCGAATCATCGCGGCACGGCACCATTTCGAGGCCGGATCGATCGACGCCGCGCGACGCGTTCTCAAGGGAACGCCGTCCGGTCTGCCGCACGGAGTCCTGCGCGGCGCGGCGGTCATGCTGCAGGGAGCGATCGACGGCTACGACGGCAGCTTCACCGCGGCCGTCGACGCGCTGACCGAAGGTATCGCCGAGGCCGGCGAGAATCCCGCGCTGCGGCTGCAGGGCCTGATGCTGCTCGCGCCCGCCGTCGGCATCACCGGCCATCTGGACCGATCTGTCGAGTACGCCCGCACCGCCGTGGCAGCCGCGGACCAGACGGGCGACCCGTCGTTGCGCAGCCAGGCCCGAGCGATGTGGGTGAACCTGTGCTTCATGTACGGGCTGGGACTCGACCGCGAGGCTCTCGATCTTGCGCTGGATCTGCAGGGCGACAACGCCGTTCACGTGAACATGCAGGCTGACGCCATCAAGGCGGTGACGGACTCCTGGCAGGGCGACCTGGTACTGGCCGACGCCGGATTCCAGGCTCTGCGGCAGGGATGCGCCGAACGGGGCAGCGAAATCGACGCGATCTGGCTCGACCAGCACCTGCTGATGAACACGATCTGGCTCGGCCGATATCCCGAAGCGATGCAGATAGCGGACGAGGCCTCACGGCGTGCAGGTGAGATCGGTGGTCATCATGCCAGGTTGTGGGGACTGACCAGTCGTGCGGCAGTGACGGCCTACATGGGACACGTCGACGAGGCGCGCGCCGCTGCGGCCGACGCCGTTGCGCTCGCCAATCAGACCGGCGGTCATTTCCTGGCGAGGCAGCCTGCGACCAGTCTGGCCTTCCTCGAGGTGTCGCTGGGCGACTATCCCGCCGCCGTGCACATACTCGAGCCGATCCTCTCGACCTTTGACCCTCGACACGACACCGAGATCACCGTCGGCGGCTATCTGCCCGATGCGATCGAGGCCCTCGTCGGTGTCGGCCGTACTGACGACGCCGATCCGCTGATCGACGCGCTGCGCCGCAACGGATCTCGGCACGACCGGCCGTGGATGCTTGCGGTGGCGGCCAGAGGTCGAGCGCTAGTCCAGGCCGCTCGCGGCGACCTCGAAGGAGCCGATGCGGCCGCCCAGGAAGCGATGGCGGCGCACGACCGTCTCCCGATGCCGTTCGAGCGGGCGCGCACGCAACTGGTGTCGGGGCAGATCCAGCGCCGCAGGCGTCGCAAGGCTGCCGGAGCCGCCACGCTCGCCGAATCTCTGCGCACCTTCGAAGAACTCGGGGCCCCGCTGTGGGCCGGGCGCGTGAGTGCGGAACTGGCTCGCCTCGGCGCGGGTCACGGCGGGGGGCTCGGTCTCACCCCTGCCGAGGAGCGGGTCGCCCGGCGGGCCGCGGCGGGGCTGTCCAACCGGGAGATCGCAGCCGAGCTGTTCCTCGCCCCCAAGACCGTGGAAATGAACCTTTCCAGCGCTTACCGCAAACTCGGTATCAGGTCGCGTGCACAATTGCACGGTCGGCTGCGCGACGTCGAAACCAGGGAAAACCCTGCTTCGGAAAATTAACGAGGCCGGTAGCGTCCTGCCTGTGACGGTTCGCGCGCTCGCGATGAAGTCGTTTCTCACCGAGTGGTATCAGCCGGTATCAGGTGAGGGCGGCGTGGGCGGCATTGCCGCCGCACTGGGCGAGGCGGCCGCCGGGCTGCGCGAGCACGGTCAATCGGTGCAGGTGCAGCTGGTGGTCGAGGTGTCGACCGACGAAGTGCTCTACGCCGTCTTTCGCGCCGAGTCGAAAGCAGCCGTCATCGAGGTGTGCACGCGATCGGGCTTGCCGGTCAACCGCATCACCGACGTCCAAGCCTTCGCTCCCTGAGCGCCGGCCAGCGGGCAAAGACAAGGGATTTCCCTGTATCGGCTCGGCGCCCCTGCCGCATACCGTCGGCTACAGCAAATCTGATCCGGAACTGTGAGGGGGAGTTCCGGCCCAGGTTGTGCAGGGGGGCAGGGCGATGTCGCGACGAGCGGCTCGCGACATCGCACTTGCCACAATCTGCGAGCGCCGGTCAGGCCGAGCCGACCCGCCGGGATGTCCGGATCAGCTGATCACCTTCGACCAGTTGGCGCCGAGGTACTCGGCCATCTTCTTGCTCTGCTCGTCGGTCGGTATCAGAGGTGTGCCGTCGACCGCGGGCAACGCGGCCAGGGCTGCCTTGTCGACCGTGCCCGCCTTTTCCATCGAGTCTGCCCGCACAGGCCGGGCCAGGCCCTTGAGGTAGAGGTTCTGCCCCTCGTCGCTGAACAGGAACTCCTGCCACAACCGGGCCGCGGCGGGGTGTGGGCCGTCTTTGTTGATCGCCTGGAAGTAGTAGCCGCCGACGAGCGCGTTGTTCGGGACGAACACCTTCCAGGTGGGGACCTTCTTCGTCTCGGCCGCGTTCAGGTAGTCCCAGTCGACGACGACGGGCGTCTGGCCGGATTCGATGGTCGCGGGCGTCGGGTCGACGGGGACGAAGTTGCCCGCCTCCTTCAGCTTGACGAAGAAGTTGACCCCGGGAGCGATGTCGTCGACCGATCCGCCATTCGCCAACGCTGTCATCAGGACTCCGTTTGCGGCGGCGCTGGCTGTCGTGGGATCGCCGTTCAGCGCGACCTTGCCCTTGAACTCGGGCTTCAGCAGATCCTCGACGCTCTTCACCTCGGGAACCTTGGCCGAGTCGTAGCCGATGGAGGTGTAGCCGCCGTA
>DATEIG010000424.1:0-4893 GCA_035279185.1 Mycobacterium sp. | reverse complement strand
CTTCACGTGGTCGAACCCGATATCGCCGCGACGCTGGGCGGTGGCCGTGTTCGTCAGCAGCGGCGCCATGGGTTCGCCGGTCAACGCGGTGCGCGAACCGAGATCCTTGGCGTCCTTGACGCGACGGTTGGCGTCCTTGCGTGAGATCCGCAGAAGCGTCGACAGTGCCGCGGCCACCGACGTCTCGCCCAACTGCTCGACGGGCACCTCGGCGAGACCGTTGACGAGGCGGTGCTGCATCGCAGGCAGCTGCCGGAAGAGCCTTTCGAATTCGGCCGTGGCTGTGGCGCGCTCTGCAGCGGTGCCGTCGACCGACTCGGCCATCATCGCCTCGAACTCGGCACGCATCGCCGCCACGTGCTTGCGGATGACGACCGAACTCATGCCTCGAACACTAGTTCGAAGCACTGACAAATCAGACCGCCTGGTCGTCCGGTGGGTAGATCGGCGGGTTGACGCCGTTCGGCGCGGGATTCGAGACCGGGACGCAGAGGCCGGTGGCGACATCGAGCGCCTTGTCGGGCAGGCAGAACTGCGCGCAGGCGTTGGCGCCCGCGGTCTCCCCGGGCAGGCATGCCGAACTGATCGCCGGCGTGAAGACTCCGACCCCCGCCATCGGCATGGCGGCCAGCGTTGCCGCGACCATCAGTCGTCGCACCGTGTGAGCCATGCTGGCTAGGGTAGCGCCGGTGTGACCGGCCGTCGCCGGGTTGAGTGACACTCGTCAGGGAACCGAGGGGCGCCAGGTTCAAGCGGCAGCCGCAATCCGTTGACGAGATAGCTGATCATCCGGTAGACGCCGGCGAGCATCAGCAACTCCATGACGGTCTCGTCGCTGTGGATCTCCGTCAGTGCCGTCCACAGTTCGTCGTCGACATCGCAATAGCGATGCAGGCTGTCGCACAGGCGGATCAGCAGCCGGTCCGCGGCATCCCAGCAGTCGTCGCCTGCGTCACCGACGGTCAATGAACGAATCTGTTCCGTCGTCAGCCCGGCCGCTGCCGCGAACGCGTTGACGTGCACACCCCACTCGTACTCCGCACGGCAGTTGGCCGTCACCCGGTCGATGACGATCTCGCGTTGCCGAAGCGTCAGGTTCCCCCTGTCCAAGAGGCCGCCGTCGAACATCTTGAAGAAGAGCCGCGGGTCCCGGGCGAGCGTCGTGAACAGCACGAGTGGCGGAGCGCCGCGCATCAACGTGTCGATCGCCTGCTGGATGTCGTCGGGCAGCGGCGGGGATGCGGGGGCGATCCGCCCGCTATATTTTGCATAGCGCATCATGGGTGGCACCGTACGCCCGTCTGCTACAAAATGTAAAGCATGTCGACATCGCGGAGCGGATCTGCTGTCCGAGGCTCGAGCACCGGACGGCCCATCATGGTGGCGCTGGATGTCCTCGGCCGGCGAGGTGCGCTGCGGATTCTCTGGGAACTCCGCTCCGAGCCACTGACGTTCCGCGCTCTCGCCGACGCGAGCGAGATGAACCCCGCGTCGCTGAACAAGCGGCTCAAAGAGCTGCGCGCACTCGAGATCGTCGACCACTCCGGCGCGGGATACCACCTGACCGAGCAGGGGGCGTCTTTGATATCCGCACTGAGTCCATTGCAGGATTGGGCCAAACGCTGGGCACGCAGCGTCGACCTCGGAAAGGCCCTCGAATGAGCCGTCAACGCGTCGTCATCGCCGGCTTGGGCGACAGTGGTGTGCTCACCGCCATCCGGCTGGCCAAGCACTTCGACGTCGTCGGGATATCGGCCAAGCCCGCTCTGGTCAGCGGGCAGGAACTCGGCTGGCGGCTGTCCCGGCCCGAGGAGTGGGCGAGGGCCAACTGGATTCCGTTCGACCGGTTCCGCGCCCTGGATCGGGTGCGCACCGTCCACGGCACGCTCACCGGTGTCGACTTCGACGGCCGCACCGTCACCGTCGTCGGCGGCGACGGCGCGAACCATGAGGAGCACTTCGATGCGCTGGTCATCTCGACCGGCGTCACCAACGGATTCTGGCGCACCCCGAACCTGCAGTCGCACAGCGAGATCGGCGAGGACCTGCGCCATGCACACAGCCGTCTGACCGACGCGAAATCCGTCATCGTCGTGGGCGGCGGCGCGGCCGCCATCAGCAGCGCCGCCCAGATCGCCACCACATGGCCGGACAAGCGCGTCGACCTCTACTTCCCCGGTGACCGCGCGCTGCCGTCGCACCATCCGAGAATCTGGGAGAAGGTGCGGCGACGGCTCGACGACGCCGGCGTGGGACTCCATCCCGGCCACCGCGCCCTGATCCCCGACGACTTCGACTGCGACGAGATCACCGGCGAGCCCGTCGCATGGAGCACCGGTCAGGCGTCCTCGGAGGCGGACGCGGTCGTGTGGGCGATCGGTAGGGTTCGACCCAACACCGACTGGCTGCCTGCCGACATCCTCGACGAGCAGGGCTTCGTCAGAGTCACACCGCATCTGCAGGTGCCCGGCCATCCGAGCGTGTTCGCGGTCGGTGACGTCGCGGCGACTGACCCCTTGCGCAGTTCCGCCCGCAACCGGGGCGACGGAATCCTCGCCAACAACGTGCGGGCCGCGTTCGCCGACAAGCCGCTGCGCCCCTACCGGGCGCCCAAGCGGCGCTGGGGCTCCGTGTTGGGCGTGCAGCCGAACGGCCTCGAGGTGTTCACCCCCAAGGGTCAGGCGTTCCGGTTTCCCGCTTGGTCTTTCGACCGGGTGCTGATGCCGGTGATCGTGCGGTGGGGGATCTACCGCGGCGTGCGTGACAACCGACCGATTAGCCTGGCCTCGTGACAGCGCATTGGACTACGGCCCGACTGGGCGACCTGACCGGGAAACGCATCATCGTGACAGGAGCGACCAACGGCGTCGGCCTCGGCACCGCACGAGCATTGACCCACGCGGGCGCGCACGTGATCATGGCGGTGCGCAACACAGAACTCGGCGCGCAGCGCGCCAAGGAGATCGGCGGTTCGACGTCGATCATGAAGGTGGATCTGGCCGATCAGGCGTCGGTACGCGCCTTCGCCGACGCGCTCGACGACGACGTCGACATCCTCATCAACAACGCCGGTCTGCTCACCGAGACCCGCGAGGAGACCGTCGATGGCTTCGAAAAGACCATCGGCACAAATCTTCTCGGCCCCTTCGCGCTGACGAACCTCATCTTTCCCAAGGTGCGCTCGCAGATCATCAACGTCGGATCGCACGCGCATCGCAGCGCGAAACTGCGGCTCGACGACATGCACTTCCGCACCAGCAAGTGGGGCAGGATGGGCGCCTACGCCCAGTCGAAGCTCGCGGTGATGTTGTGGGGGCTCGAATTGGATCGCCGACTACGGGCCGGCGATTCGCCTGTCGTCAGCCACCTCACGCATCCGGGATGGGTCGCGAGCAACCTGTCGAACGTGTCCGACAAGCCGATCATGCAAAGGGCCGACAAGGTGGTGCGCAGAGCGGCCACCATGATCGCCAACGACATCGACGCGGGCGCCGCGTCGACTCTCTACTGCATCAGCGAGCCGATTCCGCCGGGGAGCTACATCGGCTACGACGGTCCGTTGGGGCTGTCCGGACCGTTGGTCATGCTCGGCCGTACCGCGCTCGCAGGAGACTACGACGTGGCGGGCCGCCTGTTCGAGTTCGCCGAAAAGGAAACGGGCACAACGCTACCGGTCTAGCTGATCGTTCCGTCGGCCACCCTGGGGACCCTGCCGACTTCCGCCGTGTCGAGCACCAGCTCGGCAACCCGCGCGCGGTGCTGTTCGGCGCTGCCGAGCAGTGCGGCATCGGTCGTCGCGCGTTTGAAGTACAGGTGCGCCTGGTGCTCCCAGGTGAAGCCGATGCCGCCGTGCACCTGAACGGTGTCCGCCGCGATCTTGGCCAGTGCCGCCGACGCGGTCGCCTGCGCGATGCTCACGGCGAGGGCTGGATCATCGGAACCGTCCGCCAGCGCCCACACCGCGTGGTAGGCCGTCGATCTCGCGTGCTCCAGCTCGACGAGCGAATCCGCCAGCTTGTGCTTGACGGCCTGGAACGACCCGATCGGCCTGCCGAACTGCAGACGCGACTTCGCGTAGGAGACCGACAGGTCGAGCAGGTGCTGACCCGCGCCGACCTGCTCGACGGCCAACAGCGCCGAGCCGACCTGCAGCGCATGGGTGATGACGCGGTCGGCCTCGCCGGTGTCGGCGATGAGAACGCCTGTCGCACTGGACAATTCGATCGTGGCCTGCGGTCGGGTGAGGTCGAGGGTCGCGAGCGGTGTGCGCTGCACACCCGACGCCGAGGCGTCCACGGCATACAGCGCGACGCCGTCGTCGACGCGAGCCGCCACCAGCAGGACGTCGGCGGCACCCGCGTCGACGACACCCTCGACGGTGCCGGTCACCAGATCTCCGTCGACGGTCACCGTGACGTCACCCAGCACGCCTGCCTGGTCCGGCACGGCGAAAGCCGCTGTGCGCCTTCCCTCGACGAGATCGGCCAGCAGGCCGTCGCGAGCCTCGCCCGCCGATGACGCGACGAGCGCCGGAATCGCCAGGAACACGGTGCCGAACAACGGCCCGCAGGCCAGCGACGCACCCAACTCCTCCACCGCGACCGCCTGGTCGACCAACGTGCCGCCGACGCCGCCGTCGGCCTCGGGAACCGACAGGCCGAGGACACCGAGTTCGCCGCCGAGCCGCGCCCACACCTTCGGGTCGAACGGCGGATCGGACTCCATCAGCGTGCGCACCGACTGTTCGTCGAAGTTGTCCGCGCAGAATTTCCGCACCGCCGACCGAAGCTGCGCCTGTTCGTCGGAGAAGACATACTCAGCCACCACGTCGGGCTGATCCGCACGCTCCTCAGCCGAGTTTCGGGGCTGATCCGCACGCTCCTCAGCCGAGTT
>DATEIG010000423.1:0-6444 GCA_035279185.1 Mycobacterium sp. | reverse complement strand
TGGTGGTCGACGGTCTTCACCGACAGGAACAGCCGATCGGCGAGTTCGACGTTGGTCAGCCCGTCGGAGAGCAGGCGCAGAACGTCGACCTGGCGGGCCGTCAACCCCGCGGGGTTGGCCAACGTCGCCGAACGCCTGCGCGCAGGCACCACCGACTGTCCCGCAGCCCTCAGGTCGCGGCGCACCTTCGCGGCGACAGCGTCGGCACCGAGGCGGTCGAGAATGTCGAGACCACGGGCGCACAGGGCGCTGTCGCCGCCGTCGACCAGCGCCAGCGCCGCGTCGTACGGCATCGAGAGGCGGTGGAACTCGTCGGCAGCCGCCTCGTATGAGCCGTCGAGGATCAGTCGGTAGGGTTCGGCCACGCCATGACCGTCGACGGCCTCCCCGATCCGTCGCAGCCACACCGCGAGCTCACCGCGTGACCATTCGAGGCCGGCGACCGGACCGCCATCGAGAAGCTCCTGGCACGCTGGTATGCGACCATCGGGAACCCCTGTGAGCCAGCACATCTCGGCGATCGCCGCCGCCACCGGAAGCATCCGGATGGGCTCGGCGAAACGGCATGCGAGCTGCCAGGCGTCGCTGAGCGAGTCGGCCCCTGCGCCGTGCCTGCGCAGCGCCACCAACGCGCGGATCAGCGACGGCCACGTCCTGGCCAACGGCGCACTCGGGCCGTCCAGCACCCGGTCGGCGTCGGCAGCGGCGTCATCCCACTCCCCCACCATCAGCTCGAGTCGGGCGCGCGACCCCAGCTGCCACACCCGGCAGATCGGCAGGTCGTGTTCGTACATCAGAGGGACGCTGATGTCGAGCAGCTCCGCCGCGACGTCGAGCCGACGCTGCTCCACATCGAAGTACGTGATGTTGCTCCAGCCGCCCGAGTACAGCTCGTCGATGTGCTTGGGTGCGGAGTCAAGGATGGCCAGGATCTCGTTCCTGCCCGACTCGTCACCGTTGAGCATGACGCCGTAGTTCTCGATCAACCGCACACGGGTGGTCAACGCCGAATCCGCTGTGCGCTCGGCGATTTCGCGGGCCCTGGCGACCAGCGTCTCGGCTGATCCGAGATCGGTCGCCTGTACGGCGAGGTAGGCCTGCATGGCGAACGCGTGGCCCAACTGCACGAGTTGAGCCGCGTCGTCGGTATTCGCGTCGAGCACTGTCATGGCTTCCAGTGCGTGACCTTCCGACGCGCCGCGGTCCGCGTTGTACCACTGGTACACCGACAGCGAATGGTGGTTGGCGCTGACGGCGGCCGACTCGCCGCGTTCCTGACGGATCCGAATCGCTTGTCGGCCCGCGGAAATCGCGTCGGGCAGCTTGTCGACGAGGTAGGACTCCCACGCGAGCAGCTCGAGCAGGACGACGTCGTCGTCGGCATCCACCGGGCCGCCGTGCCGCAACGCCAGCGTGAAGAAATCGACAGCCTGCGTGTGCGCACCGGTTCGGGCCGCCGTCATCCCCGCGTCGTAGGCCGCCCGGCGAACCCTTTCCGTGTCGTCGGCGCCGAGGGCGTGGTGGGTCAGCACCGCGGGATCGACCGGCGACGTCGCTTCATAGGCATCCAGGAGGCGCCGGTGCAGACCCGCCGCGGCACCGGGCGGGATGACACTGCTGATCGCCATCCGGCACAGGTCGTGCCGAAACGCCACGCCGCGTGAGCTTCTGCGGGTCAGCCCGGCGTCCGCGAGGGCCCGCAGCGCGGGCAACGTCACCCCGAGGTCGGTCAGCAGCCGGTCCGGTACGGCGCCCGGTGAGCAGGTGAGCAGGTTCAGCGCATCCCATGCCGCGGCGTCGAGATCCGCTGTGCGGGCGAGCACGGCATCGCGGACGGTCGTCGGCAGGTCGGTGTCCGAGGCGCGCTGATGCTCGAGCATCTCGCGGACGAAAAACGCGTTGCCGCCGGTGATCCGGTGCAGCCATTCGGGATCCACGGCACCATCGCCGGCCAACGTCCTGACGGCCTCGGCGCTCAGCGGCGGCAACGACAGCGTGCAGGCGCGCGGAGTCCGCGCCATGTCGCCGAGCAGGCCGCGCAACGGATGGCTGAGGCCGACCTCCTCGTCGCGCAACATGCCGACAACCAGAGAGCGGGTCTGCCCGATGCGCCGCAGCACGAACCGCATCAGATCGATCGTGCCCTGATCGGCCCACTGCAGGTCGTCGAGTACGAACACCGACGGTGCAGCGCGCAGGTCGTCGTAGACGGCGTCGAAGATCTCGTAGGAGTGGTCGCTGTCGAGCACCGTTCGGGTCGCCTGCGCGAGTCGGTGCGACACGTCGTGGACAGGCCCGAGCGGGCGCGGGGTCGGCAGCGGGTCGCACGCCCCCCACAGCACGCGTTCATCGGCGACCCAGCGGTCGACGAACGCCTCGACGAACGACGTCTTGCCCGCGCCTGACTCGCCGCAGACGACGACCATGCCGCCCCGACCCGCCCGCGCGTCGTCGGCCCTGGCGATGATCTCGCTGAGCTGATGATCTCGATCGGCGAGGATCACAGCCCCTGATGCTAGTGCCATACACGACCGCGAGCAGCGGAAACGTCGCCCCAGCCGAAGATGGGGAACTTCTCCCCATGCGTGGGCGGTCGCGGCGGCGCACGGTTGGTGTCACCCGGCGCACGGTCGCCGCGGACACCACTGAAGGAAAGCGAGAAACCCATGAAGCGCTATGTCATCGAACGGGAGATCCCCGGCGCTGCGGACCTGAGCCAGGACGAACTGGCGGCCATCGCGGGCAAGTCCAACACCGTCGTCGAGTCGCTCGGCGTGCCGTACCGCTGGATCACCAGCTATGTGGCCGGCGACAAGATCTACTGCGTCCACGAGGCCGACGACGAGGACGCCATCCGCGAGCATGCCCGCCGCGGCGGGTTTCCGGCCGACACCGTCACCGTCATCGCCAACGAGTTCGGTCCGCATACGGCGACGCGGGCCTAGACCACGAACGTGTCGCGGTGCGGCGTCAGCGCGTCAGCACCGCGACACTCTCGATGTGGTGGGTCAGCGGGAACGAGTCGAACACACGCAGATCCTCCACCCGGTAGCCGTGCCGGGAATACAGGCCGATGTCGCGTGCGAAGGATGCTGCCTCGCAACCGATGTGGATGATCCGCGGCACCCCGGCCGCCGCGAGCATGTCGATGACCTCGCGGCCGGCGCCGGACCGCGGAGGGTCGAGCACCGCGACGTCGGCGGGCCGGGACTGCGCGCTCAGCGCCCGGCGCACCGAGTCGGTGACCACCGAGACGTTCGGCATGTCCGCCAGCGCTTCTCGCGCCGACTTGGACGCACCGCGGGACGTGTCGACCGTCACCACATGTCCGGTGTCCCCGACTCCGTCGCCGAGCACCGCCGCGAAAATCCCTGCGCCGCCGTACAGGTCCCAGGCCACCATCCCCTGGCTCAGTTGCGCCCATCGCGCCACGAGGTCGCTGTACACCCGGCCCGCGTCCCTGTGCGCCTGCCAGAACGCCGTCACCGGTATTCGCCACACCCGGTTGTTGATCCGCTGGGTCGCCTCGTAGGCGCCCTCGACGACCCGGGTGGCGGTGCGCTTGCCGGCCCGAGGGCCGGACTGCACGACGTGGCGGACACCGTCGTCGTCGAGCGCCACGTGCACGTGCGCGCCTGCGGGCCAGTGGGTTTCGCCCAGGCCGTCGAGAGCGGAGTCCGGCAGCTGTCCGCACCGCAGATCGGTGACGAGGTCCGCGCTGTGGTACCGGTGGAAGCCGACCCGGCCGTCGTCGGAGGTGTCCAGTCGGACCCGGGTGCGCCACCCCGTCGGCTCACCGCCGCCGACCGGCTCGGCGGTCGCCTCGGCTTCGTCGCGCCAGTGGTACCCGCCGAGTTTGGCCAGCTGGTTGGCCACCACGGCACCCTTGAGGCGACGCGCTGCCGCCGGGTCGACGAAGGCCAGATCACAGCACCCGGCACCGTCGACGCCCGCGATCGCGCAGAGCGGCTCGATCCGGTCGGGTGACGGCTCGAGCACCTCGACAACGTCTGCGTGCCAGTAGGAGTCCTTGTCGGTCACCACCCGCACCCGCACCCGCTCCCCGGGCAGCGCATACCGGACGAACACCACGCGACCTTCGTGGCGTGCGACGCAGCTTCCGCCGTTGGCCGGTGGCCCCGCGGTCAGCGTGAGTTCGTCGATCAATCCAGGAAGCCCCGACGGGCGTCGCCCGGTGCCGAGTGAGGCTGCAGTCGTCGCAGCCGCTCCGACGAATTGAGCTGCCACGGCACCGATGTCACCATCACATTGGGCATGAACAGCAGCCGGCCCTTCAACCGCAGCGCGCTCTGGTTGTGCAACACCTGCTCCCACCAGTGCCCGACCACGTACTCGGGGATGAACACGGTGACCACGGTGCGGGGCGACTCCTTGCTGATCCGCTTGACGTAGTCGAGCACCGGCCGGGTGATCTCCCGGTACGGCGAGGCGATCACCTTCAGCGGCACCGAGATGTCGCTGTCCTCCCACTTGTGCACCAGCTGACGCGTCTCGCCGTCGTCGACGCTGACGGTGATGGCCTCGAGCTCGTCGGGCCGGGTGGCACGCGCGTACGCCAACGCGCGCATCGTCGGCAGGTGCAGTTTGGACACCAGCACGATCGCATGGTTGCGGCTGGGCAGCACGATCCCGCTCTCCTCGGCGGCCTGCTGCTGCTCGAGTTCCCGCGCAACGGTGTTGTAGTGCTTGTGGATCGCCCTCATCATGACGAACAGGCCACCCATCGCGAGGATGGCGATCCACGCGCCGGCAACGAATTTGGTGATCACCACGATCACCAGCACCGTGCCCGTGCACACCAGCCCGATGGTGTTGATGACCCGCGACCGCTTCATCTTGGCGCGCACCGCGGGATCGTTCTCGACGGTCAACAACCGCGTCCAGTGCCGGACCATGCCGATCTGGCTGAGCGTGAACGAGACGAACACCCCGACGATGTAGAGCTGGATGAGCGCGGTGACCTGTGCCTGGAACGCGACGATGAACGCGATCGCCGCGAACGCCAGGAACAGGATGCCGTTGGAGAACGCCAGCCGGTCACCGCGGGTGTGCAGCTGTCGGGGCAGGAAATTGTCCTGGGCGAGAATGGAAGCCAGCACGGGGAAACCGTTGAACGCGGTGTTCGCGGCCAGCACCAGGATCAGCGCCGTCACCCCGGCGATCAGGTAGAGCCCGATCGGGAAGTCGTGGAATACCGCGTCGGCGAGTTGGGCGATCAGGGTCTTCTGGTGATAGTCGGGCGGGGCGCCGACAAGCTGCTCGTGCGGCCGCTCGGCCATCTGCACGCCGGTCTCCTTGGCCAGCAGGATGATGCCCATGAACAGCGTGACCGCGACGCCGCCGAGCAGCAGCAGCGTCGTGGCGGCATTGCGCGACTTCGGCTTTCGGAACGCGGGCACGCCGTTGCTGATTGCCTCCACACCCGTCAGCGCCGCGCAGCCCGACGAGAACGCCCTGGCCACCAGGAACACCATGGCGAACCCCATGATGTCGCCGTGTTCGGAATGCAGTTCGAAACCCGCCGACTCGGCGTGCAGCGAGTGACCGAGCACGTGGATCTGGAAGAGGCCCCAGCCGAGCATGATGAACATGCCCACCATGAACGCGTAGGTGGGGATCGCGAACGCCGTGCCCGACTCGCGGATCCCGCGAAGGTTGGCCGCGGCCAGGACCAGGATCGCCACGACGGCGAACCACACCTTGTGCTCGTTGATGAACGGCACCGCCGAGCCGATGTTCGACATCGCCGACGCCATCGACACCGCGACGGTCAGCACGTAGTCGACCAGCAGCGCGCTGGCGACCGTGAGGCCCGCCGTGTGGCCCAGGTTCGTGGTGACCACCTCGTAGTCGCCGCCGCCGGAGGGATAGGCGTGCACGTTCTGCCGGTAGCTGGCGATCACCACCAGCATGACCAGACCGACGGCCACGCCGATCCACGGCGCCATCGACACCGCCGACAGGCCCGCGACCGACAGCACCAGGAAGATCTCCTCGGGCGCGTAGGCGACCGAGGACAGCGCGTCGGATGCGAAGACCGGCAGCGCTATCCGCTTGGGCAGAAGCGTGTGGGAGAGCTTGTCGCTGCGGAACGGTCTGCCGAGCACCAGCCGCCGGGCGGCGGTCGAAAGCTTGGACACGAGAGCCAAGAGTAGGCCCACACGAGTTTGGCGGTAGCGTTCCCAGTGCGCAGAGTCACAAATGTGTCCCCGCGCACGCGAGGAGCGATCCAGACCCCGAGAGGACCGCAAAGGTGCGAGTAGTGGTGATGGGGTGCGGCCGGGTGGGCGCATCACTGGCCGACGGCCTGGCCCGCATCGGCCATGAGGTCGCCGTCATCGACCGGGACAGCACGGCATTCAACCGGCTGTCGCCCGAGTTTCCCGGCGAACGCGTGCTCGGCATGGGGTTCGACCGCGACGT
>DATEIG010000422.1:0-4135 GCA_035279185.1 Mycobacterium sp. | reverse complement strand
AGCCGGTCACAATTCGGTCATCGTCGACCAGCGCGGCAGCGCCGACCGGGAAGCCGGAGTACGGCGCATAAGCCGTCGCTGCTACCTCTGTTGCCTTGCGGCGCAACACTTTCCAGTCGATACCGGCAGTCACGTCAATACCGCCGACCGAGTTGGAGCGGGCATACCGAACCCTCCGTCCCGTGGCCGTACGTGATGTAGGTAACCCTAACTTGCAGGTCAACACCCTCGAACGGCTAACACGGTAGCGCTTTGGGCACTACAAATGGGATTAGAGTCGCCCCGACCACCGATGGCGTTGGAGGCCCGGATGAGTACCGAGACGGAGTTAGCGGCCCCGCGAGAGAAGCCGCGCAGACGCACCCTTTATCGCGGTGACCCGGGCATGTGGTCGTGGGTGTTGCACCGCATCACCGGTGCCACCATCTTCTTCTTCCTGTTCGTGCACGTGGTCGACACCGCCTTGGTCCGGGTCAGCCCCGAGGCCTACAACCAGATCGTCGACACGTACAAGACGCCCATCGTGGGACTGATGGAGGTGGGCCTCGTCGCCGCGGTGCTCTATCACGCGCTCAACGGCATCCGGGTCATCCTCATCGACTTCTGGCAACACGGTCCGCGCTACCAGCGGCTGATGCTGTGGGTGGTGGCGGGCATCTGGCTGGCCGTCATGATCCCGGCGCTGGGCGTACTGGGCATGCACATGGCGGAGAGGTTCCTGTGAGTAACGCGTGGACGCCCCATCACCGCGAGGGCCGTATCGCTCCCGTCCAGGAGAAGGAGCGCGACCGCCCGGCCTCGCTCGACCATCCGCGGGCACCCCGTCGTCCGAGGGGAATTCCGTACTTCGAGAAGTACGCATGGCTGTTCATGCGGTTCTCCGGGGTGGCGCTGGTGATGCTGGCGCTCGGCCACCTGTTCATCATGTTGATCTGGGAAGACGGCGTGTACCGCATCGACTTCAACTTCATCGCCCAGCGCTGGGCTTCGCCGTTCTGGCAGATCTGGGACATGGCGCTGCTCTGGCTGGCGATGCTGCACGGCGCCAACGGAATGCGGACCATCATCGGCGACTACGCCCGCAAGAACGTCACGAAGTTCTACCTGAACTCGCTGCTGCTGCTGGCCACCGGATTCATCTTGGTGCTGGGCACCTACGTCCTGGTCACCTTCGACGCGAACATCTCGTGAGGCATTCATGATCCAAGAGCACATCTACGACGTCGTCATCGTCGGCGCGGGCGGCGCGGGAATGCGGGCCGCCGTCGAGGCAGGCCCGCGGGCCCGTACCGCGGTACTGACCAAGCTGTACCCGACGCGCAGCCACACCGGCGCGGCGCAGGGCGGCATGTGTGCGGCGCTGGCCAACGTCGAAGAGGACAACTGGGAGTGGCACACCTTCGACACCGTCAAGGGCGGCGACTATCTCGCCGACCAGGACGCCGTCGAGATCATGTGCAAGGAAGCCATCGACGCGGTGCTCGACCTCGAGAAGATGGGCATGCCGTTCAACCGGACGCCCGAAGGTCGAATCGACCAGCGGCGCTTCGGCGGACACACCCGCGATCACGGCAAGGCGCCGGTGAGGCGGGCCTGTTATGCCGCCGACCGCACCGGCCACATGATCCTGCAGACCCTGTACCAGAACTGCGTCAAGCACGACGTCGAGTTCTTCAACGAGTTCTATGCGCTCGACGTCTGCCTCACCGACACCCCCAGCGGCCCGGTCGCCACGGGTGTCATCGCCTATGAACTGGCCACCGGAGACATCCACGTCTTCGCCGCCAAAGCGGTGGTGTTCGCGACCGGCGGGTCGGGCCGGATGTACAAGACGACGTCGAACGCGCACACGCTGACCGGCGACGGCCTCGGCATCGTCTTCCGCAAGGGTCTTCCGTTGGAGGACATGGAGTTTCACCAGTTCCATCCGACCGGCCTGGCCGGGCTCGGCATCCTCATCTCCGAAGCTGTTCGCGGCGAGGGCGGTCGCCTGCTCAACGCCGACGGCGAGCGGTTCATGGAGCGCTACGCGCCGACGATCGTGGACCTCGCGCCACGCGACATCGTCGCCCGTTCGATGGTGCTCGAAGTGCTCGAGGGTCGTGGCGCGGGACCCAACAAGGACTACGTCTACATCGACGTGCGGCATCTCGGCGAGGACGTGTTGGAGTCCAAACTGCCCGACATCACGGAGTTCGCACGCACGTACCTCGGCGTCGACCCCGTCAAGGAACTGGTGCCCGTCTACCCGACGTGTCACTACGTGATGGGCGGCATCCCGACGACCGTGCACGGCCAGGTGCTTCGCGACAACACCAACGTCGTCGCCGGCCTCTACGCCGCGGGCGAGTGCGCGTGTGTCTCGGTGCACGGCGCGAACCGGCTCGGCACCAACTCGCTGCTGGACATCAACGTGTTCGGCCGTCGTGCGGGCATCGCGGCCGCCAATTACGCACTGGGACACGACCATGTCGACATGCCCGAGAATCCCGAAGGCATGGTCGTCGGCTGGATCGGCGACATCCTGTCCGAACACGGCAACGAGCGCGTCGCCGACATCCGCGGTGCGCTGCAGCAGTCGATGGACAACAACGCCGCGGTGTTCCGCACGGAGGAAACCCTCAAGCAGGCGCTCACCGACATTCACGCGCTCAAAGAGCGCTACGCCCGTATCTCGGTGCAGGACAAGGGTAAACGGTTCAACAGCGACCTGCTGGAAGCCATCGAGCTCGGCATGCTGCTCGAACTGGCGGAGGTGACGGTGGTGGGCGCGCTCAACCGCAAGGAATCGCGCGGCGGCCATGCGCGTGAGGACTATCCGAACCGCGACGACACCAACTACATGCGCCACACGATGGCCTACAAGGACGGAACCGATCTGCTGAGCGACATCCGGCTGGAGTACAAGCCGGTGGTGCAGACGCGATACGAGCCGATGGAACGGAAGTACTGACCCATGACCATCACCCCAGAGGTCGACACCAAAGACCCTGAGCTGCCGCCGATCCCCGACGGCGCCGTCATGGTGACGTTGAAGATCGCCCGCTTCAACCCCGAGTCACCCGACAGCGCGGGCTTCCAGAGCTTCCGGGTGCCCTGTCTGCCGTCGGACCGGCTGCTCAACCTGCTGCACTACGTGAAGTGGTACCTGGACGGCACTCTGACGTTCCGACGGTCGTGTGCGCACGGCGTGTGCGGCTCGGATGCGATGCGGATCAACGGCGTCAACCGGCTGGCGTGCAAGGTGTTGATGCGCGACCTGCTGCCCAAGAAGGCGGGCAAGCAGCTGACGATCACCATCGAGCCGATTCGCGGTCTGCCCGTCGAGAAGGACCTCGTGGTCGACATGGAGCCGTTCTTCGACGCCTACCGCGCGGTGAAGCCCTACCTGATCACGAGCGGCAACCCGCCGACGCGCGAGCGGATCCAGAGCGCGACCGACCGGGCCCGCTACGACGACACCACCAAGTGCATCCTGTGCGCGTGCTGCACCACCAGCTGCCCGATCTACTGGAGCGAAGGCTCGTATTTCGGGCCCGCCGCCATCGTCAACGCGCACCGGTTCATCTTCGACAGCCGCGATGAGGCCGCCGCCGAACGCCTCGACATCCTCAACGAGGTCGACGGCGTCTGGCGTTGCCGCACCACGTTCAACTGCACCGAGTCGTGCCCGCGCGGCATTCAGGTCACGCAGGCGATTCAGGAGGTCAAGCGCGCGCTGATGTTCGCGCGCTGACCCCGCGGTCCGCCGGTGGCGGTTGACTTCTCGGACGAGTGGGTACAGGTGCCTTTGCTAGGTAGTCCCACTCACAGAGAACGAGATTGGACCAATGACTGACGGCATCATCTTCCGACGTTTCTCGGTTACCACCGGAATCGCCGCCGCTGCGCTCGCGTTCACGCTGAGTGCCTGCGGCGGAGGTGACGACAAGGGCGACGACAGCAGCACGTCGTCGACCACGTCGACCACGACGAGCTCCATGACGACAACCGTGTCGAGTCCGGCTCCTGCCCCTGGCACCGGCGCTCCTGGCGCAGGTGCGGGCGAAGGCGGTGCCGGTGCGGGCGCAGGACCCGGCGGCGCGACCGCAGGCGTGCCCGGGGCAGGCGCGGGCGCAGGACCCGGCGGTGCTGA
>DATEIG010000421.1:0-2449 GCA_035279185.1 Mycobacterium sp. | reverse complement strand
TCGCAGTTCGGCGGGCGCGACGGCAGCAACATCGACATGGCGGTCATTCGGGAACACCTGGCGCACAAGGGCCTCGGGCTGCACAACGACCTGCAGGACGAGTCGTCGATCGTCGGCAACTTCCCGCAGGTCATCATGATGGACAGGTTCGGCACCGAAGCGCAGAAGAAGGACTGGACCGAGGCGCTGATCACCGGTGAGCGGTCGATGGCGTTCGGGCTGACCGAACCGAATCACGGATCCGACGCGACCTGGTTGGAGACCACGGCCGTCCAGGACGGTGACGCGTGGGTGATCAACGGCGCCAAGCGGTGGAACACCGGCGTGCACCGCGCCACCCACGACCTGATCTTCGCCCGCACATCCGGAGAGGCGGGCCAGGCGCGCGACATCACCGCATTCCTGGTGCCGACCGACACTCCTGGCTTCTCGGTGCCGTACTACTGGTGGACGTTCAACATGCCCACCGACCACGGCGAGGTCGAGCTCAACGATGTCCGCGTGCCCGCCGACGCCGTTCTGGGTGAGGTCGACCGCGGCCTCGAGGTGGGCCAGACCTTCCTGCACGAGAACAGGATTCGTCAGGCGGCCAGCAGCCTCGGCGCCGCGCAGCACTGCATTGACCGCGCCGTCGAGTACGCCGGCGAACGCACGGTCTTCGGAAAGCCGCTCGCGGTCAACCAGGCCGTGCAGTGGCCGCTGGTCGAGTTGCAGACCGAGGCGCAAATGGTGCGGCTGCTCGTGCGCTATGCGGCCTCAGAGCTGGACCGCAACCACCACATGGAGGTCTCCGACAAGGTGTCGATGGCCAACTACCGCGCCAACCGACTCGTCTGCGACGCCGCCGACCGGGCCATGCAGGTGCTCGGCGGCGTGGGCTACAGCCGACACGAACCGTTCGAGCACATCTACCGCCATCACCGCCGCTACCGCATCACCGAGGGTGCGGAGGAGATCCAGATCCGACGGGTTGCGCAGCGGCTCTTTGGTTTCGGCCGCAAGTGAAACAGCGACTCGCCGAGGTGCTCACGCCGGTTCTCGGCGAGGTGAGCATCGAGAACCTCACCGCGTTGACCGGCGGGGCGAGCCGCACCACCTGGGCGTTCGACGCTGTCGGGGCCGACGGGAGGCAGGCGCTGATCCTGCGCACCGGGCCACCCGACGACGTGCACGCGGGGATGGAACTGGAAGCGAAGGTTCAGCAGCGCGCCGCGGCCGTGGGCGCACCGGTCCCCCACATCCTCGCCGCTAGTGATTCGCCTGCGGCGCTGGGCAATCCGTACCTGATCTGCAATGCGATCGCGGGCGAGACGATCGTCAGACGCATCCACCGCTCGCTGGACGACGCCGGCCGCGAGCGACTGCTGCGACAGAGCGCGCAGGCGCTTGCGGCCATCCACCGCGCCGACCCGGACGGAACAGGCCTGCAGGAGTCCGAACAGCTGACCGAGTGGCGCGACCGCCTCGACGAGATGGGCGACACCACCGCACCCTTCGAGTGGGCCTTCCGGTGGCTCGCCGCCAACCGGCCACCCCGGACACCGCCACGGCTGGTGCACGGGGACTTCCGGATGGGCAACCTGATCGTCGACGAACAGGGCCTGGCCGCGGTGCTCGACTGGGAACTCGTCCACGTCGGCGAGATCTACGAGGACCTGGCGTGGTTCTGCATCAGGGCCTGGCGGTTCGGCGCTCCGGAGGCCCTCGGTGCGGGTGGGCTCGGCAGCGTCGAAGGATTCCTGTCCGCCTACGAGGAGGCCGCCGACACCACGCTCGACCGCGACGCGTTCCGCTGGCACCTCATTGTCGCGACGCTGCGCTGGGGCGTCATCTGCCGGTTCCAGGCCGAGCGCCACCTGTCAGGCCAGACGCCGTCGGTCGAGTTGGCGGCGATCGGCAGGCGGGTCAGCGAGACCGAGTGGGACGTGCTCGACCTGCTGGAGGGAAGGGGGCGCGGACGTGAGGAGCACTGAATGGATGGAGAGATGAGCTCGCTGTACGGACGGCCCACGGCCGCCGAACTGGTCGCCGCGGTCGCCGACTTCCTCGACAACGACGTCCGGCCCTCGATCGAAGGCCAGGTGGCCTTCCACGCCCGCGTCGCCGCCAACGTGCTGCGCACCGTCGAACGCGAGCTGACCGACGACAGGGCGGCGCCCGACCTGCTCGGCTACTCCGGCGAGGAGGCGCTGGCCGCCGCCATCCGCAGCGGCGACCTCGACGACAGGGCGGCCGAGGTGCTGCCGGTCCTGCGCGCGCTCGTCAGGCACCGGCTGGCTGTCGCACACCCGGGATATGACGAGCCCTAGCCAGCCAGGCCGGCTCGTCGACACGGCTGCCGACCGGCAGCCCGAGCTGCTGCGCGTGCATCTCGGTGACGACGCCGCGATAGGTCGTCGGCTCCAGCGCTTCCAGCTCCCAGCCGTCGGTGAAGGCGTCGCGGATCGTC
>DATEIG010000420.1:0-2150 GCA_035279185.1 Mycobacterium sp. | reverse complement strand
CGCAGCCGCCCGAGAACCACGCCGAACTGGTCGCGGCCGCGGAGGACGCGGGTTTCGACACGGTGTTCACCGCCGAGGCCTGGGGCTCGGACGCCTACACGCCGCTGGCGTGGTGGGGCCGCGAGACCACGCGGATGCGGCTGGGCACGTCGGTCATCCAGCTGTCCGCGCGAACACCGACCGCCTGCGCGATGGCTGCGCTGACCCTCGACCACCTGTCCGGCGGTCGGCACATCCTCGGGCTCGGGGTGTCCGGGCCGCAGGTGGTCGCGGGTTGGTACGGCGCCAAGTTCCCCAAACCGCTGGCCCGCACCCGGGAGTACATCGACATCCTGCGGCAGGTGTGGGCGCGCGAGGCCCCGGTGCACAGCGACGGACCGCACTACCCGCTGCCGCTGTCGGGCGAGGGCACCACCGGGCTCGGTAAGAACCTCAAGCCGATCACCCATCCGCTGCGCGCTGACATCCCGGTGATGCTCGGCGCCGAGGGGCCGAAGAACGTGGCGCTGGCCGCCGAGATCTGCGACGGCTGGCTGCCGATCTTCTACTCGCCGCGCATCGCGGGCATGTACAACGAGTGGCTCGACGAGGGTTTTGCCCGACCGGGTGCGCGACGGAGCCGTGAGAACTTCGAGATCTGCGCGACGGCACAGGTGGTCGTCACCGACGACCGCCCCGGGGTGATGGAGCTGATGAAGCCGCACCTGGCGCTCTACATGGGCGGCATGGGTGCCGAGGACACCAACTTCCACGCCGATGTCTACCGCCGGATGGGGTACGCCGAGGTGGTCGACGACGTCACCAAGTTGTTCCGTTCTGGCAGCCAGGACGGGAAAGACCGAGCGGCCAGGATCATCCCCGACGAGCTCGTCGACGACTCGGCGATCGTGGGCGATCTGCCGTACGTCCAGGAGCAGATCAAGGCGTGGGAGGCCGCAGGCGTGACGATGATGGTGGTCGGCGCCCGCTCCGCCGAGCAGATCCGCGACCTGGCCGCGTTGGTTTAGTCGACGACGGTCGCGTCGCCGAACGTCATGTCGGCGTTGCCGATCGACATGCAGGCGAAGGCCTTCTTGGGTAACCCGAGAGAGGCGAGCTCTTTCGCATAGGGGTGGTCACCCAGCCGGACGGTCGCGCCGCCGAGCCGGGCGTGCATCCCGGTGGTCACCTGTTCGGCGGCGGTCTCGCGCGTCGTCCCGTCGATGTTGGTGTAGGTGAGCAGCGACTGCGGACGTGACGGCATCGGCACCGGCAGTCCACGGCCGATCGTCATGTCCACGAGCAGCGCACCGTCGGCGGTCACGTCGAACCCGAACGGATTCCCGTCCCGAATCGCGAAGTCCGCCATGATCTTCGGGTAACCCCAGATCTTCCGACCCGCCTCCAGGGTGAAGCCCTGATCGACCAGCATGCGGTGCACGAAGGTGCCCGCTTCGCCGAACCCACGCAACCCGTGCACGTTCGATCCCGGTGGCTGAACCATCACGCAGAACGAGAACTCGTTGTACTGCCCGAGGTCGTTCTCGACGAACCGGGTCAGCAGAAGGTTGATCACGGCGCGGCCGGACCGGATCTCGAAGACCTTCAGGCCGCTGTAGTCGAGAAGGCGTTGCGCGGCGCCCGTGTCGACGGTGAACATCGCGCTGTGCACGTCGGCCTTGCGGACGCGGACCGGCATGGTGAGCACGGTGCCTGCGATCGTGTGCTGGGACTTGGAGACACTCGCCATGCCCGTCACTGTAACGCTGTTACTGAGGCAGTTGCGGGCCGATCTTGCGGGCCAGATCGACGGCCGCGTTGTCGGCGTCGGCGCCCATCAGCGCCAGCACCGCGACCTGGACGGTGTTGCTGCGGCCACCCGCGGGGAACTCGACCATGCCGCTGGCGAGGAAGCGCATGCCGTCGGGGCCCGGTGTCCCGACCTCGGGAAAACCCGGCTCCGGTGGGGGCAAGGTGCCGTTGACGGCGGTGCCCGGGTTGCCGATCTCCACCGTGACCGACTCGTAGGTGTCGCGGTTCTCCCATGTGCAGGCGGGTGCGTCGGGGCTGCCCCCGATCGACTTACCGTCGACCGGCTTACCGAGCAGCTTGGTGATCTCGCCTGGGCTGATCAGCGTGCAGGCGTCGACGGGCGTGCCCGGCGGCGGGGG
>DATEIG010000419.1:0-16074 GCA_035279185.1 Mycobacterium sp. | reverse complement strand
CGAAACCTTTTGGCGCGACGCCCTCGGCACGTTTGGCGCCCCGACACCGTCGGCGGTAACCGCACCGCCACCCGGGCAGGCTGCGGAACACCCGTTCGGATCACGTCAGCAGCGGCTGACCAGTGCACTGTCCACGGCGCTGCGCGTCGCAGCGCGCGAGGCAGACGTGACCGTGAACACGATCCTGCAGGCCGCATGGGCCGCGTTGCTTGCCCGCTACAGCGGCGAAACGGACATCGTCTTCGGTGCGACGCGTGCCGGACGTGGCGACGGGTTGGCCGAGTCCGACGACATGGTGGGCCTTTTCATCAATACGCTGCCGATGAGGGTCGATGTCGACGGCGATGCCGAACTGGCCCCCTGGTTGCGCTCTCTTCGTGCGCAGCAGGTCGCCCTGCGCCCGTACGAGCAGACCCCGCTGGCCGCGGTCCAGGCGTGGAGCGGGGTCACGCGAGGCACGCCGTTGTTCGAGAGCGTCATCGTTTACGACCACCAGTCGCTCGACGCGCGAATGCGGATGCCCGGCAGGCGCTTCGAGTACATCGGGCAGACCAACTATCCCCTCGTCCTGATCGCCTACGGCGACGACGAGGTGCTCCTACGGCTCGAATATGCGACCGATCGCTTCTCCGACACGGCGATCGAACGCATGCTGACCCATCTCACCAACCTGCTCGAGCAGATCGCGTCCGGGCAGGCGGCCCGTGTCCGCGATCTCGATCCCACCTCCGACGACGAACGGGCGACGCTGACGTCGACCGATCAGGTCAGTTCCTTTGCGACAGTGGCCGAAACGCTGGACGAGGGCTTCGCCCAGCGGGTCGCTGCGACCCCCGACGCCATCGCACTGAGCTGCGAGACCCAGGCGGGACGGATCGATCTGACCTATGCCGAGCTGGATCGGCGAGCCGAAGATGTCGCATCCCATCTCCGCGCGCTGGGAGTCGGGCCAAATCGCCTCGTCGGTCTGCGGGTCGAACGCAGCCCCGATGTGGTGATCGGCATCCTGGCGATCCTCAAGGCCGGCGGCGCATACCTGCCACTCGATCCGGTTTACCCCACCGAGCGCATCGCCTTCATGCTGACCGACGCCGACGTGAAGGTCGTACTCACCCAGCGTGCACTCGCCGGAGCACTCGCCGACTTGCCGGTCGAGTGCGTATGCATCGATGAACCCTTGCCCACCACGTCCGATGCGTCCTCTGCGCAAGCCGCCCGATCCAGAGACGACCTGGCGTACGTCATCTACACCTCGGTATCGACCGGTAAGCCGAAAGGGGTTCGGGTCACCCACCACAACGTCCTGCGCCTGTTCTCGGCGACCGAGTCCTGGTTCGGGTTCGGAGCGCACGACGTGTGGACCCTGTTCCATTCGTACGCATTCGATTTCTCCGTCTGGGAGATCTGGGGGGCACTGCTGGCAGGCGGACGGGTGGTCGTCGTGCCGATCGACACCAGCCGTGACCCGTCCGCGTTCCGCGACATGCTGATCCGTGAACGGGTGACCGTCCTCAATCAGACACCGACGGCCTTCCGCGCTCTGATCGAGGCCGACCGCGCCGCCCCGCCCGCCGAATTCGCTTTGCGCTACGTCGTTTTCGGTGGCGAGGCGCTGCAGTTGCAGAGTCTCAGGCCCTGGTTCGACCGGTACGGCCATGACGCGCCACAGCTGGTGAACATGTACGGCATCACCGAAACCACAGTGCACGTCACCTATCGACCCATCGGTCCGGCCGACCTGGAGTCCGGCGTGGGCAGCGTCATCGGCGTGCCCATCCCCGACCTGCGCGTCTATGTGTTGGACAGCGACGGGCGCCCCGTTCCCATCGGCGTGGCCGGCGAGATGTTCGTCGCAGGTGCCGGTGTATCCGACGGCTATCTGAAGCGTCCGGACCTGACGCAGAGCCGTTTCGTCGCCGACCCGTTCCACGGCGGTCTGATGTACCGGACCGGCGATCTCGCACGCCGTCTGGACACGGGCGAACTCGAATACCTCGGGCGCATCGACCAACAGGTCAAGATCCGCGGCTTCCGCATCGAGCTCGGCGAGATCGAGGCGGCCATCGCCGCGCATCCCGACGTCCGTCAGGTCGCGGTGATCGACCGCGAAGACACCCCCGGCGAGAAGCGTCTCGTCGCCTACCTGGTCACCGAGAACCCACCGAAATCGCTTGTCACCGAGCTGCGTGACAACCTCCGCGCAGGCCTGCCGGAGTACATGGTTCCGGCTCACTTCATCTATCTCGACACACTGCCGCTGACCGCCAACGGAAAGCTGGACCGGAAGTCGCTGCCCGCGCCCCATCACAGCCGCAGCCAACGTGCCAGCACGTACGTCGCGCCGAGGAACCCTGTCGAAGAGACGATCGCCGACGTGTGGAAGGCGGTCCTGCGTGTCGACAAAGTCGGCGTCGAGGACCATTTCTTCGAGCTCGGCGGCGACTCGATACTCAGCATCCAGGTCATCGCCCGATGCAATCAGCGCGGCCTCCGCTTCACCACCGAGGATCTGTTCAAGAACCCGACCGTCTCGCGGCTCGCCGCGGTCGCCGTCGCGGCACCGGTTGCTTCTGTCGTCGAGGACAACCCGACGGGCGCGGTTCGCCTGACGCCCGTACAACAGTGGTTCTTCGAGCAGGACTTCGCCGACGCTCAGCACTGGAATCAAGCGTTCCTGTTCGACGTGACGGCCGACGCCGACCCCGACGCGCTGGAGCGCGCGCTCAATGCGGTGGCGAGCCACCATGACGCCTTGCGTCTGCGCTTCGAACGGTCCGCGAACGGTTGGACACAGAACTACGCTGATCCGACACCCGTCGCCCTCGAGCGAATCGACCTGTCCCACGTGCCCGCCGGCGACCGGGGTGACGCGATCGCCGCACACGCGACCGCTGCACAAGCGTCGCTCGATCTCACACGCGGTCCGTTGCTTCGCGCGGTTCACTTCTCGTTCGGAGAGGCGCTCGACGGTCGGCTGCTCCTGGTCGTCCACCACCTTGTGGTCGATGGTGTGTCGTGGCGCATTCTGCTCGAGGACCTCGAAGCCGCCTACGCAGCCGTCGCCTCAGGAACGCCTGCCGCGCTCCCCGAGAAGACCACGTCGATGCGGACCTGGTCCGACCGCGTCGAGGAATTCAGCCGAACCGCGAAAGTCGCGGAGTCGCTGGCGCATTGGCGCTCGGTGTCCGAGGTGCCCGCGACGACTCTGGAGCCTGATGCCGCGTCGTCCGCTGTGCCGCGGGTCGCGGGTGTCAGGGTCAGTCTGTCGGAGCAGGAGACCGCAGCCCTGCTGCAGGAGGTGCCGCGCACCTTCCGCGCCCAGATCAACGACGTGATGCTGAGCTGTCTCGCCGCCGCTCTGCAGACTCGAACCGGTGCCTCCCGGTTGCGTATCGACCTCGAAGGCCACGGCCGCGAGCACATCGCAGACGACGTCGACGTCTCACGGACGGTCGGTTGGTTCACCGCGATGTTCCCCGTGGCGCTGGACATCTCGGACGCACGCAATGCGATCGACCGCCTGCTCGACATCCGGGATCAGATGGCCGCAATACCTCACAGGGGGATGAGCTACGGTCTGCTGCGGTACCTGTCAACAAACCCCGCGACACGTCAGGCACTCGCCGACGCATCCCCGTCATCGGTGTTGTTCAACTACCTCGGACAGTTCGACGCGGTCGTCGCCGATTCGGCGATGTTCGCGTTCGCGGACGAGCCGACGGGACCGTGGCGCAGCCCGCGCGCACACCGCACGCACGCCCTCGAGGTCGTGGCGATGGTCCGGCACGGCGCCCTCGAGATCGAGTGGCAGTACGACGCCGGAACGCATCGCGCGGAGACGGTCACCGCCATCGCCCAGTCGATGCTCGCCAACCTGCGCGAGCTGATCGTGGCCGCCGCGGAACATCCCGGCGTGACGTTCGCACCCGCGGACTTCCCCGCTGTGCGTCTCGATCGGGTCATGTTGGAGCGGTTGATCAGCCGATTCCCAGATCTCGACGACGTCCACCCACTCACCCCCATGCAGGGCCTGTTCTACGCGATGGACAGCTCGGCGTCACGAGTGGGCTTCGAGCAGTGGCAATTCCGCATCGCGGGATCCATCGATCCCCACGTGCTGCGGCAGGCGGTCGAACATGTGGTGGCCAGACACAGCGTCCTACGAACCGCATTCGTCGACGATCTCGGCCCCCAACCGATGCAAGTGGTTGTGCGGTCGGCGAGTGTGCCGTGGGCAGAGCATGATTGGCGCGGTTTGCCGCCCGATGAGCAGGCGGCACACCTGCAGGATGTCCTTCACATGGACGCGGCGAACGGTTTCGACCTCGCCCGGCCACCGATGATGCGCGTCACACTCTGCCGCATCGGCGAAGAGGCATGGCACCTCATCTGGAGCACGCATCATCTGTGCGTCGACGGGTGGTCGTGGCCGGTTGTCTTCGGCGACATCTCGAGCGCCTACCGCTCCTACGCCGACGGCCGGGAGCCCTCGTCCGACGCGGCCCTTCCCTTCGGCGCATATACCGACTGGCTGTCCGTCAGGGCGGAGTCCGAGGATTACTGGCGGACACGACTCGCCGGATTCAGGCCCACCCCGCTACGTCTCGGCCTCGCCGAGGCGACACCCGTCGATGCGGCGCGCCAGCACGCCGTGCATGCCACGGAGACCGTCGTGATCGACGCGGGCACGACTGCGGCGCTCACCAAGCTGGCACGCGATGCCCGCGTGACGCCGAACGTGGTCGTCAATGCCGCATGGGCGTTGCTGCTGTCGCACTACGCGGACAGCCGCGACGTGGTGTTCGGAGCATCGTTCTCCGGGCGCCCCGCGGAGCTCACGGGCGTGGAGTCCATGGTCGGCCCGTGCGTCAACAACGTTCCGGTACGCGTGGCGTTCGCGCCCGGCCAGCCACTGAAGTCCTGGCTCGAGGAGTTGCAGAGGACACAGGTCGAACTCACGCCGCACCAGTACGCGCCACTCGAACAAATACACCGATGGGCCGAAGCCCCGAGGCGGGACCGTCTCTTCGAGAGCCTGGTGGTGTTTCAGAACTATCGGGTCGACGACGACGCACACCGCATCGGCGACGACGCCGAACTCACGCTGGTGTTCGCACCGGAAGCGACGAACTACCCGCTGACCGTCGCGGTTTCCATGGCCGACGAGCTCCGAGTCCGACTCATCCACCAGCCCAACGCCTTCCACGTCGACGACGTGCGGCGATACGCAGTTGACCTCGACACGCTGCTGCGGGCGATCGCGCGGGGTGCGAGCGCCACGGTCGACGAACTGCTGGGGCAGCTTCCGCGAGAACTGCGCGGCCGCGCAGCCACCTACTCGGCCAAGAAGTCGGCGGCCGAGGTGCCCTATGTCGCGCCTACCACCGACGTCGAACGCACGGTGACCGACGTCTGGCGCGGTCTCTTCGGAATCGAGCGGATATCGCTCGACGACAACTTCTTCGACCTCGGGGGCCATTCGCTGCTCCTGGTAGCCGCGCACGAACAGCTCAAAGACAGGCTTCGCGCGGAGTTGCCGATCGTCACGCTGCTGCGATTCCCGACCGTGCGGGCGCTCGCGCGCCACCTCGCGGGCGACGATGCAGCCACCACGACGTCCGCGGCGAAGGATCGTGCCCGCAAACAACGAGAAGCCATCGCGCGTCAACGAAAACTGACAGGGAGACGCTGACAGCATGACCAATTCCGACGACTACGATCCGCTCGACGGCATTGCCATCGTTGGGATGGCCGGTCGCTTTCCGGACTCGCCGGACGTGTCAGCGCTGTGGCAGAACCTGCTCGCGAATCGCGAGTGCATCTCCCGCTTCGAGGCCGACGAACTCGACCCCGCGAGCCGCGAGGACATGCTCTCGCGTTCGAATCCCGGTTATGTTCGCGCCCGCGGCATCCTCGACCGCGCAGACGAATTCGACGAGCAGTTCTTCGGCTTCACACCGAGGGAAGCCGAGATCCTCGACCCCCAACAACGGCTATTCATGCAGGCGGCGTGGGAGGCGTTGGAGCATGCCGGCCACGACACCGAGCGCTTCGACGGACCGATCGGCGTGTTCGCCGGCGCCACCACCAACACCTACCACCTGCAGAACCTGTTGTCGCGCAGCGACGTCACCGACCCGTTGGGGCCGCTGACGATCCTGATGGGCAACGCGAACGACTATGTCGCCACCCGGGTTTCGTACAAGTTGGACCTCAAGGGACCGGCTCTCAACATCCAGAACGCGTGCTCCACCTCGTTGGTGGCGGTCTGCACCGCGGTGCAGAGCCTGCAGACCTATCAGTGCGACATGGCACTGGCGGGCGGAGTCTCGGTGCAGCTTCCGCAGCGTCGCGGCTACCTCCATGAGGAGGGCTCGATCCTGGCCCCCGACGGTCACTGCCGCGCATTCGACCGGGACGCCGCCGGAACGGTTTTCAGCAACGGACTCGGTGTCGTCGTGCTGCGGAGACTGAGCGAAGCCATCGAGGACGGCGACACCATCTACGCCGTGATCAAGGGCGCAGCGCTCAACAACGACGGAAGCGCGAAGGTCAGTTTCACCGCGCCGAGTGTCGACGGCCATGCGCAGGTGATCGCAATGGCGCAGATGCTCGGTGGTATCGATCCTTCGTCGATCTCCTACATCGAGGCGCACGGCACCGGCACCGCACTCGGCGACCCGATCGAGATCGCCGGCCTCACTCAGGCGTTCCGTGATGGCGGCGCCGACGAGAACGGTTTCTGCGCAATAGGTTCCATCAAACCGAACATCGGGCACCTCGACGTCGCCGCCGGCGTGGCAGGGCTGATCAAGACGACGCTCGCGTTGCACAACAAGGTGCTGCCCGCCACCATCAACTTCACCTCGCCGAACCCGAACCTCGACATCGAGAACACACCGTTCTTCGTCAACACCACCCAACGCGAATGGCCGCAGGGCTCCACGCCGCGGCGCGCCGGGGTCAGCTCCTTCGGGGTCGGCGGAACCAACGCTCACGTCGTCCTCGAAGAGGCACCCGAGACCGAGGTTGCCGACGCGGCATCGCGTCCCGAACAGCTTCTGGTCCTGTCGGCCCGTGACGCCGACGGCCTCGACCTCGTCGCACGGAATCTGAAGAGCCATCTGGAAAGTGACAGCACCGCCGACCTCGCCGACATCGCCTACACGCTGCAAGTCGGCCGGCGCCGCCTCGATCACCGGCGGTCGATCGTCTGCCACAATCGCGACGAAGCCATCGCACTGCTCACCGAAGCAGACCCCAGACGGGTACACGACTTCGCAGGCACCGGTGAGTCGACCCGCGTCGCGTTCATGTTCCCCGGGCAGGGCTCTCAGTACGTCAACATGGGGCGCAGGCTGTACGAATCCGAGCCGGTGTTCCGCCAACAGGTCGACGAATGCGCGCGGGTGCTCGAATCGGAGATCGGCGTCGACCTGCGGTCGGTGCTCTATCCGGAGGACGCGGACACCGCGGCCGCCGACGTGCTCAAGCACACCGCGATCACTCAGCCTGCGCTGTTCGTCGTCGAATACGCACTCGCACAGCTGTGGATGTCCTGGGGGGTGACTCCTGCCGCGATGATCGGCCACAGCGTCGGCGAGTATGTCGCCGCCTGTCTCGGCGGCACATTCGAGCGCGACGACGCGCTGGTCCTGGTGGCACGGCGCGCTCGCCTGATGGAGAGCATGCCGGCGGGCGCGATGCTCGGCGTACGGGCGCCGGCCGACGCCGTGGCGGCAGAGCTGCCCGCAGGTGTCTCGGTCGCGGCGATCAACGCGCCGAACCACACCGTCGTGTCGGGAGACCACGACGCGATCACCGAGTTGGAGGCCGTCCTCACCGCCAGGTCGATCGCCCATCGGCGGCTGCACACCTCACACGCATACCACTCGGCGATGATGGACCAGGCACTCGAACCCTTCACGACGATGGTCGCCGACGTGGCGCGCCGCGCCCCGGAGATGCGCTGGATCTCGAGTGTCACGGGCCGACCGATCACCGACGACGAAGCCGTGGACCCCCACTACTGGGCCCGCCAGCTTCGCGAGCCGGTGCAATTCGCGCGCGGCGTCGGCGAACTGGTCGGATCCGACATCGCTCTCATCGAGGTGGGTCCCGGCCAGACCCTGACTGCGCTGTCGCGACAGCACGAGAAGCAGACTGCGGCGCAACTGATCACGACGTCGCTGCATCCCGGTCAGGACTGGCACTCCGACGTCGACTATCTCCTCGCCGCCGCAGGCAGGCTGTGGGCGCGCAACGTCGACATCAACTGGCGGGGCTTTCACGGCGACAGGACTCCCCGCCGGGTTCCGTTGCCCACCTATCCGTTCCGGCGCCAGCGCCACTGGGTGAACCCCGCTACCACCAACGGTGCGGTCGACGAATCCGTACCGCAGACAGCCCCGGGGTTCGTGCCGGCCGTCCCGCAGGCACCACAGCAGGCGCCCGCTTCGTCGGATGATCGGTCGACTGTCCTGCTGTCGCAACTCCGCAAAGTGTTCGTCGACCTGTCCGGGGTCGATCCGACGATCCTCGTGGGTGACGCGAACTTCCTCGAAATCGGTTTCGACTCACTGTTCCTCACCCAGGTGAGCTCTGCGCTGCAGAAGCAGTTCAAGACCAAGGTCACCGTGCGGACGCTGCTCGAGGATGCTCCCACGTTGAATCTGCTCGTGGACCGCATCCTGCCGACGCTGCCCGCGGACGCCCTCCCGGCGCCCGGACCGGCCGCACCGGTCATACCGACATCCCCGCTACATACAGGTGGCACAGGCGCTCTCGCGGACGTCGCGCAGCAACTCGCCGACATCGCTCGACAACTCGAAGCGCTCAGCGCCCCGGCCGATACGGCTTCGACCGCGGTGGCTCCGAGACCGGCGCCGGTCGCGGCTTCGCCCGCGCCGACCGCCAATTCCGCGGGCGTGGCGCCGACTGCCGCCTTCGGTCCCTATCGTCCGCCGAAGCGGACGCAGACCGGCGGGGTGACCGACGAACAGCGGCACCGGCTCGCGGAGATCATCGCCAGGTACAACGACAAAACAGCGAAGTCGAAGGCCTCAGCCGACGAGAACCGGGCGCATCTCGCCGACCCGCGCACCGTCTCCGGCTTCCGGCAGAGCTGGAAGGAGATGGTCTATCCGATCGTCTCCGTGCGCTCGTCGGGGGCCCATCTCACCGACGTCGACGGCAACGACTATGTCGACATCACAAACGGCTTCGGCATGATCTTCTTCGGACACAATCCCAAGTTCATCCGCGACGCGGTCGACGCACAATACGACGCGGGCATCGAGATCGGCCCGCAGACACCTCTTGCAGGCGAAGTGGCCAGGCTGGTCTGCGACATGGTCGGCATGGAGCGTGCCGCGTTCTGCAGCACCGGATCCGAGGCCGTCATGGCCGCGATCCGCGTGGCCCGAACGGTGACGGGCCGCGACAAGATCGTCATGTTCACCGGTGCCTATCACGGCATCTTCGACGAGGTCCTGGTGCGTCCGACGATGAGCGGCGACGGAAGGGCCGTGCCCATCGCCCCCGGGATCCCCGCGGCGATGACCGAGAACATCCTCGTCCTCGAGTACGGCACTCCGGAGACCATCGAGACGATCAAGGCGCTGGGCGACGACATCGCGGCGGTGCTCGTCGAAACAGTGCAGAGCCGGCGTCCAGAACTGCAGCCGCGGGAGTTCCTCCACGAGCTGAGGCGGGTCACCGAGGACAGCGACACCGCGCTGATCTTCGACGAAGTCGTCACCGGCTTCCGCACCCATCCGGGCGGAGCACAGGCACTGTTCGGCGTGCAAGCCGATATCGCCGCCTACGGCAAGGTCGTCGGCGGCGGGCTGCCCATCGGCATCGTGGCCGGGCGCGCGAAGTATCTCGACGCGCTCGACGGCGGGGCGTGGAACTTCGGCGACGACTCGGGCCCCGAGGCGGGCGTCACGTTCTTTGCGGGCACCTTTGTTCGCCATCCGCTCGCCCTGGCCGCCGCCCGCGCGGTTCTGTTGCGCCTGAAAGAGGAAGGACCCGAACTGCAGCGCGGCCTGAATCTCAGGACGACGGAATTCGTGGAACGGTTGAGGCACGTGGTCACCGAAGTCGGTGCGCCCGTCCAGATCAACCATTTCTCGTCGTGGTTCGTGGTGTCATTCCCGCAGGACCTGCCGCTGGCGCCCGTCTACTACACACTGATGCGCGGCAGGGGAGTGCACACATGGGAGGGCCGCCCGTGCTTCCTGACGCTTGCCCACACCGACGCCGACCTCGACCACGTCGTCGCGGCATTCAAGACGACCCTGTTGGAGATGCAGGATGCCGACTTCCTGCCGCGGCGCGCCGACGAGCAGGCCGACGGCGTAGCCGCTGCGGAAGACCCCTTCGTGCTGACCGAGGCGCAACGCGAGATATGCGCCGTGACGTTGATGAGCGATGAGGCGAATTGCTCGTACAACCAGTGCTTCGTGCTACACCTCGACGGCCCGTTGTCCGTCGAATCCATGCACGCAGCGCTGGGTGTGATCACGGAACGTCATGAGGCGCTGCGCCTTTCGATCGACCTGCCCACCGAGTCACAGAGCGTGGCGGGCGACGTGGTTGTCGAATTACCCCTGACCGACCTCAGCGGCCTCGATGAGAGCGCTCGGGAGCAGGAGATCGAGCGCGTACTCTTCGCCGAGACGCACACACCGTTCGATCTCGCGGCTCGTCCGCTGTGGCGCGCCCGCGTCATCCGCGAAGCACCCGAACGACATCGGCTCATATTCACCGCGCACCACGTGATCGCCGACGGATGGTCATCGGCGGTCATCTTCGGTGACCTTGCGCGGGCCTATGCCGCGGATCGGCTCGGGCTGCCCGCGGCGCTGCCCGCGGCGGCCTCGTTCCGCGACTTCGTGGCTGAGCACCAGACCCCCGCCGTCGCCGCGGAAACCACTGCGGCGCTGGAGTTCTGGAAGAAGCAGTACCAAGACGGCGTTCCCGCGTTCGAGTTACCGCTCGACCGCCCGCGACCACCCGTCAAGACCTACGCCATGGGTCAGCAGGTGCTCACCATCGACCGCGAGCTCTACCGGGCGATCCGCACGTGCGCAGCACGCAACGGCGCAACACAGTTCGTGGCCCTCTTGGCGACATTCGAACTGCTCATCGCCCGTCTCGCAGCGGTCGACGATTTCACGATCGGTGTGCCGTTGGCCGGGCAGGCGCTTCAGGACAACGGCCACCTGGTTGCGCACGGCGTCAACACCATCCCCTTGCGTTGTCACGTCGACACGGGGCAGTCGTTCGAAGACCATCTGCGCGCCGTGTCGAAGGCGTTCCTCGAAGCCCAGGCTCATCCGCGGCTCACGTTCGGGACGCTCGTCAACGAGCTCAGGCTGCCGCGCGATCCGAGTCGCACCCCGCTGGTGTCCGTGATCTTCAACATCGACAGGCTGGGCAGCCCCTTCGACTTCGGCGATCTCGCCGTGACCGCCGTTGACACGCCCAAGGCGTTCGACAACTTCGATTTCGGCGTCAATGCCGTCGATGACGGTGAGACCCTTCGTCTCGAATGCCAGTACAACCGCGACCTTTTCGACGCGTCGACGGTCGCGGGCTGGCTTGCCCGATATCGCGCACTGCTCTCCAGCGCAAGCAGCGAACCGGGTGCCTCCCTCGTCGAACTGTCCGCACCCACGGACGGTGAACTGGCGGCGTTGGTCGGTTCGGATCCGATACCGACAGCCGAGACGCGGGACGACACCCTGCATGGAGCATTCGCGCGCCAAGCTGCGGCAACCCCGGACGCGATCGCTGTCAGCATCGATATGGAGTCTGGGCGACGCGAACTGACCTACGCCGAGATCGACCGTCGCGCCGACGTTCTCGCCGCTCACTTGCGGTCGATCGGTGTCGGCGCGAACGACGTGGTCGGACTCCGGGTGCATCGCGGCCCCGAGATCGTCATCGGCATGCTGGCCATTCTCAAGGCGGGCGGCGCCTACCTGCCGATGGACGCACGATGCCCCGTCGACCGGGTTGCCTTCATCGTCTCCGACGCCGCAGTGCGTGTGGTGCTGACACAGAGCGCCTTGGCCGGTGACTTGAGCGCGCTTCCGGTGACGTCCGTGAGCATGGATGCGCCACTGCCCGCCCCCGCGGACCAGCCGGCATCACGCGCGACGACGGGCGACGACCTGGCGTACGTCATCTACACGTCCGGCTCGACCGGTGAACCCAAGGGTGTTCCGATCACCCACCGCAAAGTGTTGCGGCTGTACGCCAACGAGGCCGCTGCGGATTTCGGGACGACCGATGTCTGGACGCTTTTTCACTCCTGCGCGTTCGACGCCGCGGTGTGGGCGATCTGGGGGGCGCTGATGTTCGGCGGCCGCCTGGTGATCGTGCCGGAGAACGCCACTCAGGACATGGCTGCACTGCGCCGGCTGCTCCTGCGTGAGCGGGTCACGGTGCTGGACCTCACCCCCACCGCATTC
The DNA here is from genome assembly GCA_035279185.1 of Mycobacterium sp. Lineage (GTDB taxonomy): Bacteria > Actinomycetota > Actinomycetes > Mycobacteriales > Mycobacteriaceae > Mycobacterium. The sequence goes on along the minus strand of DATEIG010000419.1, from coordinate 3,592 downwards.
CACGCCTTCGTCGAGGCCGACCTTGCCTCACCGCCGTGCGCTCACGCGCTGCGCTTCGTCGTGCTCGGGGGCGAGTCGCTGGAACCACAGAGACTCGAGCCGTGGTTCGACCGCTACGGCGACACCTCACCGGTGATCGTCAACGCCTACGGTCCGACGGAGACGACCGTGCAGGTGACCTACCGGGCGATGACTCGCGCCGATGTGCGCGCGGGCGTGGGCAGCATCATCGGGGTTCCGCTTCCCGACACTCGGATCTACGTTCTGGACGGGCACGGCCAGCCAGTACCCACCGGCGTCACCGGCGAGATGTACATCGCGGGCGGCGGGGTCGCCGACGGCTACCTCAATCGCCCCGACCTGACCGCGCAGCGCTTCCTTCCGGATCCGTTCCACGGCGGGCTGATGTTCCGCAGTGGTGACCTGGCCAGGCGGCTGCCCAACGGTGAGCTCGAATACCTCGGGCGCATCGACAAGCAGGTCAAGATCCGTGGCTACCGAATCGAACTCGGCGAGGTCGAAACTGTCATCGCGCAGCACCCCGCGGTCCGACAGGTTGCGGTGATCGATCGCGACGACGCGCAGGGCGAGAGGTCACTCGTCGCCTACCTGGTCGCGGATGACCGAAATCCGGCGTTGTTCGCCGACATCCGCGACCACCTCCGCTCCACGCTGCCCGAGTACATGGTGCCCTCGCAGTTCTCCTTCATCGACGAGGTGCCGCGGGTCGCCAGCGGCAAGCTGGACCGTGATGCGCTGCCCGCACCCGAGGAAGACCAACAGGAGTCAGCTGAGGTGGTCGCACCGCGGACACCCAGTGAGTCGCTCGTCGTCGGGGTGTTCCAAGACGTCCTCGACCGCGATGACGTTTCCGTGTTCGACAACTTCTTCGATCTCGGCGGCCATTCGCTGATGGCCGCCCGTGTGATGGCCAAACTTCGCGACGAGGCTCGCATCAGCCTGCCGCTGCGCAATCTGTTCGAGCGGCCGACACCCGAACAGCTCGCCGCAGCCGTCGACGCGCTGTCCTGGGCCGCGACCGACGAGGCCGTCGGTGGGGGCCAACGAGAGGAGATCGAACTATGACGGCTGCCCGCCTCCTCGCCGAGCTCCGCGAGCTCGACGTCCATGTGGTGTTGGACGGCGATCGTCTGCGGCTCAATGCGCCCGCGGGGACCTTGACCGAGGAACACAAACGGGAGTTGGCCGATCGCAAACCAGAGGTCATCGCGTTCCTGCAAGCTGCGCAACAGCTTTCGACGCAGCCGCGGGCCATCGTGCCGCTGCAGGCTTCCGGGAGCCGAACGCCGATCTTCGCTGTCGCCGGACACAACGGCGATGTGTTCGCCTATCGCGCGCTCGCCGGTCATCTCGGCGCGGATCAACCCTTCTTCGGCCTGCAGCCGCGGGGTTTGGAGCAGACCGAGGATCCGATGACACGCGTCGAGGACATCGCGGAGTACTTCGCAAGCCAGATCGGCGAGTTCCGACCCGACGGGGCGGTGACGATCGCGGGCTACTGCGCCGGTGGCTCGATCGCGTACGAACTAGCCCGCAGGCTCTCGAATTCGGGCGCGGAGGTGTCCAACCTCATTCTGTTCGGCGCACCGCACTGCTCGGCGTACCGCCGCGCGAAGCAGTCGCTGATCATGGCCGGCCACTACACCACGCGCTCGGTGACACACGCGCGCGCCCTGCTCACCATGCCCGCGGCCGAGCGTTCCGCCTACATCGCGCAGCGAACAGCCAGACTGTCTCCCCCTGACGCTTCTGATCCAGTGATGCTCCGGCGGAGCGCCGTTGAGGATGCCACCGTCGCCGCGGTACGCGCGTACTCGCCCGCGCCGTCGCCGGTTCACATCGATTTCATGCTCCCGTGCGAGGCATGGAAGCGGTCGTTGGACGACCCGTTGCGATGGGGTGCACACGCAGGCAGCAGCGAGGTGTTCGTCGGACCCAGCGACTGCAACGGAGACACCATGCTTCTGCCCGACCACGCGGGGACCTTCGCCCGGTTCGTCGCCGAGGCGCAGCGGCGCCACGCTGATTCCTGATGTGCGGGATCTGCGGCATCGCCGGTGGCGCCGGCCGGGGTGACGGGTCCGAGAGAGTCGAGCGGATGCTCGAGTCGATCGTGCACCGCGGACCCGACGGGGAAGGACGGTTCGACCGGCCAGGCGTCGCCATGGGCATGCGTCGCCTCGCGATCATCGATGTCGAGGGCGGCCAGCAACCGCTGTTCAGTGACGACCGTTCGATCGCTGTCGTCTTCAACGGCGAGATCTACAACTTCCGTGAGCTTCGTACCGAACTCGAGCGTCGGGGCCACCACTTCAGAACCCGAAGTGACACAGAGGTCATCGTTCACGGTTACGAGCAATGGGGCGACGAAGTGCTGCACCGCCTCGTCGGCATGTTCGCGATCGCACTGTGGGACGAGAACCGCCGTCGCCTGCTCATTGCGAGGGACCGGTTCGGCAAGAAACCCCTCTACTACTCCGAACATCGCGGAGAGGTGGTCTTCGGATCCGAGATCAAAGCGCTCCTGGCCGCGGGTATTCCGGCTGACCTCGACGACGTTGCACTGCAGCAGTATCTGGCGCTGCGCTACGTTCCGGCGCCCCGGACCCTGTTTCGGTCGGTGAGCCAGCTTCCCCCCGGCCACACGATGGTCATCGAAGACGGTGCGTCGCGAATCCACCGCTGGTGGCAGCTTCAGTACGACCCCAAGCCGGATATCACCCTCACACAAGCCGCCGACGGCGTCGAGGACCTGATGCGCACCGCCGTCGAGAGGCGGCTGGTGAGCGATGTCCCTCTCGGATGTCTGCTGTCGGGCGGCCTCGATTCCGCGACAGTGCTGTCCTTCATGGCCGAGCTCACGCCCGAACCTGTGCAGACCTTCTCGATCGGCTTCGACGAGGGTTGGGCCAGCGACGAATTGCCCGCCGCGCGCTCGACCGCGCGCGCCTTCGGGGCGCGCCACCATGAGGCCAGGATCGGGCCGGATGAGTTCCTGCGGCTCATGCCGACCGCGGTCTGGCACCGCGACGAACCGTTGGCGGAGCCGTCGGAGATACCGTTGCTTGCGCTGTCGAGGATGGCGCGCGAACACGTCACGGTGGTGCTCTCCGGTGAGGGCGGCGACGAATTGTTCGGTGGTTACCCGAAATACCGCGTCGACGCACTGCTGAGTAGCGCGGGCAGGCCCGCGCGCACGGTCCTCGGCGAGCGTCCGCTGCATGCGCTGGCCCGTTGGCACCGGTTGCCGCGACGCGCCCGCATGGCGGTCGCCGCGTTGGCGACAGAGGCGCCTGCTGACCGCTGGCCGGCATGGTTCGGCGCGGACCGTCTCGCCGGACTGTCGACCGGCGGCCAACGACCACTCGATCCAATACTGCAGCAACTCGACAGCGACATGGATCCCCTGGACAGGATGCTCGCGCTCGACGTCGGGACCTATCTCGTCGACAATCTGCTCGTCCGCGGGGACAAAATGACCATGGCGGCCTCGCTCGAGGGTCGGATGCCGCTTCTCGATCACGATCTCGCCGAGTATGCCGCCCGGCTGCCCGCACACCTGAAAGTTTCG
>DATEIG010000418.1:0-4659 GCA_035279185.1 Mycobacterium sp. | reverse complement strand
GAAGCCGTGCTCGGCGAGACGCTCGAGCACACCGCGAACCAGGATCTCGGGAACCGAGGCACCGGAGGTGACGCCGACGGTCCTCACACCGTCAAGCCAGGCCGGGTCGATGTCGTCGGCGTAGTCGACGAGGTAGGCCGCATCGGAGCCGGCGCCGAGCGCCACCTCGACCAGCCGCACCGAGTTCGACGAGTTCCGCGAGCCGACGACGATCACGAGCTCGCACTCGGGCGCCATCGCCTTGACCGCGACCTGACGGTTCTGGGTGGCGTAGCAGATGTCGTCGCTGGGCGGGTCCTGCAGTGTGGGGAACTTCTCACGCAGTCGACGCACGGTCTCCATCGTCTCGTCGACGCTCAGGGTGGTCTGCGACAGCCAGATCACCTTGCTCGGGTCGCGGACGGTCACGTCGTCGACCGCGTCGGGGTTGTCGACCACCTGTACGTGGTCGGGCGCCTCACCCGCGGTGCCGACGACCTCCTCGTGGCCTTCGTGGCCGATCAACAGGATGTCGAAGTCGTCGCGGGCGAACCGCTTCGCCTCGTTGTGCACCTTGGTGACGAGCGGGCAGGTCGCGTCGATCACCTTCAGGTCGCGTTCCTTGGCGTTGACGTGCACCGACGGCGCGACACCGTGCGCAGAGAACACGACGATCGAGCCCTCGGGAACCTGGTCGGTCTCGTCGACGAAGATCGCGCCGGCCTTGGCGAGCGTCTCCACCACGTGGACGTTGTGGACGATCTCGTGGCGGACGTAGACCGGCGCCCCGTGCTTCTCCAGCGCGCGCTCGACGGTCTCGACGGCGCGGTCGACGCCCGCGCAGTAGCCGCGAGGCTCGGCAAGGAGTACGCGCTTGCCCGCGGGGGTGTTCTGGCTGCCGCCAGCCACTGAGCTGGAGGCACCCGGAATCCCCATGTTGACAGTCGTGGGCATGGTTCCCAGGGTACTGACCCGCGCCGCCTCAGGGCCAGCCGTAGGCTGTGGCCCATGGCTACTGCACCGTACGGGGTTCGTCTGCTGGTAGGAGCGGCGGTAACCGCGATCGAGGAAACGCGGAAGCTTCCGCAGACGGTCCTGACGTATCCGATGACGGTCATCAGCCAGGTCGCGCACCTCGTGATGAAGGTGCAGCAGGACGTCGCCGACCTGGTGAACCGGGGTGACGAGACGCTGGAGAACCTCTTCCCGCCGAAGGACGAGCAGCCCGAGTGGGCCACGTTCGACGAGGACCTTCCCGACGATGTGGCGGAGAGTCCAACCCAGGACGGCGAGCGACTGACCGAGGGCAGGTTCGCGCTCTTCACCGGGGGCGAGCCCGAGACGGAGACCGAAGACGAGAAGCAGGACGCGCCTGCGACGGACGATCAGCCTGACATCGTCAAGAAGCTGGACTACGAGACGCTGACGTTGGCTCAGCTGCGGGCGCGGCTGACCACGCTGCGCACCGCCGACCTCGAGGAGTTGCTCGCCTACGAAGAGGCGACCAAGTCGCGCGCGCCGTTCCAGACTCTGCTGGCCAACAGGATCACCCGCGCGAACGCCAAGTGACGACCCGGGCGAGCTCGGGATGACCACCAAAGACGAGCGGGGCCAGTCCGCGGACAAGCCGTATCCGGTCCGCACCGTCGCGATGATGGTCAAGGACTGGATCGAAAAGCTCGGCACCGTCTGGATCGAGGGCGAGGTCGCCCAGCTCTCGATGCGGCCCAACACGTCTACCGCGTTCATCACGCTGCGGGACCCGGCCGCCGACATGTCGCTGTCGGTGACGTGCCCTCGCGACCTGGTGATGAACGCCCCGGTCAAACTGACTGAAGGCACGCGGGTGATCATGCTCGGCCGCCCGAACTTCTTCGTCGGCCGCGGCACGTTCTCGTTGCGGGTGAACCAGATTCGCGCGGTCGGCGTCGGCGAGCTGCTCGCCCGCATCGACCGGCTGCGCAAACTCCTGGCCGCCGAAGGGCTTTTCGACCCACGGCTGAAGCGGCCGATCCCCTTTCTGCCCACCACCATCGGATTGATCACCGGCCGCGCGAGTGCAGCCGAGCACGACGTGACGTCGGTTGCCAAAGACCGTTGGCCCGCAGTCAGTTTCGCGATCCGCAACACGGCGGTGCAGGGGACGAGCACCGTCCCGCAGATCGTCGCGGCGCTGCGCGAACTCGACGCAGACCCCGCCGTCGACGTCATCGTCATCGCGCGCGGCGGCGGCAGCGTCGAGGACCTGCTTCCGTTCTCCGACGAGACGCTGTGTCGGGCGATCTCGGCATGCACCACACCGGTCGTCAGCGCAATCGGGCACGAGCCCGACAACCCGCTGTGCGATCTAGTGGCCGATCTGCGGGCGGCGACCCCCACCGATGCCGCCAAGCGCATCGTCCCCGACACCGCGGCCGAACTGGCGCACCTGCACGACCTTCGCCGGCGCAGCGCGCAGGCGCTTCGTAATTGGGTGCGGCGGGAGGAGCATGGCATCCGAGCGCTGCGCAGCAGGCCGGTGCTGTCGCAGCCGCTGGCGGCGCTGACCTCGCGAGCCGAGGAGGTCGACCGCTGCAGGGCGTGCGCCAGGCGCGACATCAAACGGCTGGTGGCCGCGGAGTCCGACCGGATCGGCCACCTGTCGGCGCGGCTGACGACGCTCGGGCCCGCCGCGACGCTCGCCCGCGGGTACGCGGTGGTGCAGGCGCTGACGGCCTCGGGCGACGCGGCCGTGCTTCACACCGTCGGCGATGCGCCCGCCGGCACACGGCTGCGGGTACGGGTCTCCGACGGGGCGGTCACGGCGATCAGCGAGGGAAGTCAATGAAGCCTATTAGTGAACTGGGCTACGAAGAGGCCCGGGATGAACTGGTCGAAGTGGTACGCCAGCTGGAGCAGGGCGGGCTCGACCTGGATGCGTCGCTCAAGCTCTGGGAAAGGGGCGAAGAGCTGGCAAAACGCTGCGACGAGCACCTCGCGGGCGCGCGCAAGCGGATCGAAGACGCCCTCGCGGCAAGCGGCGAGGACGACGACGCGGACGCTTGACAACTCAACTAGTTTTCGCCTGGGGGCTCGAAACTGGAACACGTTTCATTTATGCTCTCCGGCATGGGTGATGCAACGTTGCAGACTTCCGACTCCGGTGCTCCTCGCGTGCGCGGCCTCGGCCGAGTGCTGGTGACCGGTGGCTCTGGGTTCGTCGGCGCCAACCTGGTGGCGGAGTTGCTCGAGCGTGGCCACGAGGTGCGTTCCTTCGACCGTGCGCCGTCCCCTCTGCCCGAGCATCCGCGGTTGCAGGTCCTCGAGGGCGACATCTGCGACAAGGACACCGTCGCAGACGCCGTCGACGGCATCGACACCGTCTTCCACACCGCAGCGATCATCGATCTGATGGGCGGTTCGTCGGTCACCGACGAGTACCGTCAGCGCAGCTTCGCCGTCAACGTCGGCGGCACCGAGAACCTGGTGCTGGCCGCACAGCAGGCCGGCGTGAAGCGGTTCGTCTACACCGCATCCAACAGCGTGGTGATGGGCGGGCAGCGCATCTCCGGCGGCGACGAGACACTGCCGTACACCGAGCGGTTCAACGACCTCTACACCGAGACCAAGGTCGCCGCCGAGCGATTCGTGCTGTCGCAGAACGGTGTTCGAGGCATGCTGACGTGTTCCATCCGGCCCAGCGGCATCTGGGGCCGCGGCGACCAGACCATGTTCCGCAAGCTGTTCGAGAGCGTGCTGGCCGGACACGTCAAGGTGCTCGTCGGCGGCAAGCACGCCAAGCTCGACAACTCCTACGTGCACAACCTGATTCACGGATTCATCCTGGCCGGCGAGCACCTGGTGCCCGGCGGAACGGCGCCGGGACAGGCGTATTTCATCAACGACGGCGAGCCGATCAACATGTTCGAGTTCTCCCGGCCCGTCGTCGAGGCATGCGGGCAGCGCTGGCCGAAGTTCCGCATCTCGGGTGCGTTCGTGCGCTGGATCATGACGATCTGGCAGTGGCTGCATTTCCGGGTCGGGCTGCCGAAGCCGCCGTTCGAGCCGCTGGCCGTCGAGCGCCTCTACATCGACAACTATTTCTCGATCGCCAAGGCGCGGCGCGATCTCGGCTACCAGCCTCTGTTCACCACCGAGGCGGCGATGCGCGAGTGCCTGCCCTATTACGTCCAGCTGTTCGAGCAGATGAAGGCGCAGACGAAGGGTGAGCGCACGGTGGCGGCGGTCGCGCCGACACCGGCTGCATGACGTACCGCCGTTGACACTGCGCCCACGGCGCACATGTGCGAGTGGCGGCCGCCCTCAGCGCAGTCTCAATGCCGACCCGGAGGTCAGTTGACCAGATGGACCGGGTGCCGGGTCACCGCTTCGATGCGCGAGCCCGCGCGGTGAAGCAGGTCGGTGCCCAGTGCGATCAGCGCCCTGGCGGCGGCGATCTCCTCGCCGATCATCGGCTGGCTGATGTCTGACGGGTTTCGGAAAGCATCCCCGATCGCGGTCATCTCGCCGTCGTCGCCGAGCCGGGCTCGGACCGTCGCATGGGTATGCGTGTCGTCCTCGTCGAACTCGATGTCGATGTGCCAGTCGTTGTCAATGATCCTGTCGTACATGCGGCCACCTCTTCTCGCCTAACAGAGTGCGCCATCGCGTCGACTCAGACCCACGGTTCCGTAAATTTTC